>JBDKLU010000116.1:0-3581 GCA_039795475.1 Actinomycetota bacterium
GGCCACATCGGTCACCGCGTGCAAGTTGACGAACTCGAGAACGGATGGGCGCTGCACATTGGCGATGGAATGGGCCACGTTCTTCCACACGAAAACGGGCTCGATGGTTCCTCCGCACCGATTCTTGAACTGCGCGCCGAAGCAGAAACACCAGAGATGCTCGACCGCATCAAAGACGTGCTCGGCCGTCATCTCTTGCAATTCACAACCAAGGTGCCCTCAGTGACAATTACCTGGCAAGACAACTAGGTAGCCTCAAATAGTGAGCAATAAATCACTGACTCGGGGAATGCTTTTCTGGCTCGGCTTCATCGGCATTCTTGGCCCGATGGCCATTGATCTTTACCTGCCAGCGCTGCCCCAAATGGCGGCAGATTTCGGAACAAGCGCCGCAACCGTTCAGCTCGGGTTGGCGATGACCACCATTGGCATGGCTATCGGCACGTTCGTCGTTGGTGCGCTCTCTGACCGTCTCGGTCGTCGTCGCCCGCTGATCTTCACCGGTTTCTTGATGGTTGCTGGAGCCAGCTTGGCATCGGCGTCATTCAACATTTACTGGTTCTTGGGCTGCTGCCTCATCATGGGAATTTCAGCCTCAGCAGTGCAGGTCGCCGGCCGTGGAGTCATCGCCGACCTCACCCGAGGGAACGACTCAACCAGGGCCTTCTCATTTTTCAGCTCGATCGTCATGGTCGGGCCTATCTTCGGCCCGGTCGGAGGAGTGCTCATTCTCACCTTCGCCGGCTGGCGAGGAATCTTCATTGCCCTCGCGGCATTCGCTCTCCTTGGCACGATTGCCATCATGGCGTTCGTGCCTGAATCCCTTGCCCCAGAAAAGCGCCACAGTGACAAACTCAGCACCACGATCAAGTCGATGTGGGCGATGTGGGGCAACCGCGTCTTCACCTGGTTCGCACTCGTTAACTTCACTTCGTACGCACTGATGTTCGTCTACCTCGGCACGTGCTCGCTCACCATCCAGGTCGAGCTCGGCGCTCCCGCCTGGGTCGCGGCCAGCGCCTTCGCTGTGAACGGTGCAGGAATCGTCGTTGCGGGCATTTTTGCTGCGTGGCTGGCCAAACACATCAGCAGCGTGGCCATCGTCTTCTGGAGCGTTGGCGGCCAGGTTGCGGGCATCCTGTTCTTGGCGCTCACCGTAGCGACCAATTCGCTCAACATCGTGAGCATTTTCGTGATCTACTTTGTGATTTGCTTCAGCCTCGGCATCAGCTTTGGTGCCGTCACCTCACTGGCGCTCACGCACGTGCGCAAAACTTCGGGAACAGCTCTTGGCTTGCTCGGCCTGGTTCAGTTCATCATTGCCGCAGCAACATCTGTATTCGTCGGCACAATCAACCCCAGCCCAGCGATGTCGATGCTCATCATTGGTGGAGCGATTGTTGTGGTCGCGATCGTGACCGCTTTCGGAGGCCGGGCCGCGCTTATTCGTGACCCCGACCTCGAACCTGCGCACTAAACAGTGCGGTGGATGGACTTCAGCTTCGTGTAGGCGCTGATTCCCTCAGGACCGTACTCGGTGCCAATGCCTGAATCCTTCCAGCCACCAAACGGTGCAGCCTGGTTGTTCTGGAAGAAGTTGATTCCGGTCGAACCGCTCTCGATACGCTTGGCGAGAGCCTCTGCACGGTCGACATCCTGGGTGTAAATCGTGCCACCGAGACCGTACTGTGAGTCATTCGCAATGGCGACGGCGTCATCCTCGTTCTTGTAGGGAATAACAACAAGGACAGGGCCAAAGATTTCTTCCTGAGCTACGCGCATCTTGTTGTTGACGTTCGCAAATACGGTCGGCTTCGAGAAGTATCCCTTGTCGAGTCCGTCGGGTCGACCAGAGCCTCCGGTGGCAACCGACGCGCCCTCTTCTTGACCGATGCGAATGTAGTCGGTGACGGTAGCGAACTGCTTCTTCGAAGCGGAAGGTCCGTACACGGTGCTCGGGTCGAATGGGTCACCCTGCTTGGCGTCGCGAACAGCCGAAGCCACGGCTTCTACGACCTCGTCGTAGCGCGACTCGGGAGCGAGGATGCGCGTCGAGTTGTAGCAGGTCTGCCCGGTGTTGCGCAGGCAGGTCTTGTTGATCATCGAATTGAAGTAGCTCAGGTCTGCGTCTTCGAGCACGATGCTCGCCGACTTACCGCCGAGTTCAAGAGTGACCGGCTTGAGCAGACGTCCGCACTGCTCTGCCAGGAACCGACCAACCTCGGTTGAACCTGTGAAGGCGACCTTGGCAACATCGGGGTGCTCGACGAGAGCACCTACGCTGTGGCGGGTGCAGGTGACGAGGTTGATGACACCAGCGGGCAGACCGGCTGCAACGGCAGCCTCCATGAGCACGCGCAGGTCGAGCGGGGTCTCCGATGCGGGCTTGATGACGACCGTGCATCCGGCGATGAGTGCCGGAGCGAGCTTGATCATGACCAGAGCAACCGGGTAGTTCCAGGGGGCGATGAGAGCTGCAACACCACGGGGCATGCGCAGAACCTGCGTGTACTGCTTGGGGTTGTTCGGGTACGGACGCTTGTCGTCTTTGTCGACGAAATCAGCCAGCGATGCATAGTAGCGAAGCAGACCGGCACCGTGCTTAGCCGCCTGGCTCGACTCCATGACGGGCGTGCCGTTCTCGCTGGTGATGATCTGTGAAAGCTGTTCTGAGCGAGCTTCGAACTCGTCGGCGAGACGGTTGATGTACTCGGCGCGAGCAGCGGCGCCAATGTCGCTCCAACCCTTGCCGCGGAAGGCTGCACTGGCGGCAGCAACAGCGCGGTTGATGTCTTCTTCGTCGGCTGCAGGAACGCGAGCCCAGAGCTCTTCAGTCGCTGGGTCAGTCACGTCGATGTAAGCGCCAGAGTGCGACTTCACCCATTCGCCGCCAATGAAGAGGTCATCGGTGTACATCTCGAGTGCAGTCATCAGCGTTCTCTTTCGTTAGAAAATCGGTGGTCAAAAAGAAAGGGTTTAGAGAATGTCGAGGCGGAAGATTCGCATCGACTGGCTCAGCTCTGCTTCTGCCATTGCTTTGCCCGCGGGGGTGATCATTTCACCCATTACGCGACCGGTGAGGTCACCGAGCACCCACTGCGGAGTCTTGCCGAACCACTCGGCGGAGAAGCCGAGACCTGTCGGGTGAAAACGCCACAGTCGGTCTGCGTCTCGCACGATCGAGTCCTCAATCGAATAACTCACGGGGCGAGTGTCGTGACCATCGATGATGTCGGTCACCTTTTTGATGAACTCGTCGTCGAATCCGCAACCGGGAAGGATTTCGCGGGCAATGTCGCAACCGAAGATTTCGTGCTGCACACGAATATCACTTGTCAAAAAGTTGTCGCTGCGAAAGCCTTCTTCGAGAATCTTTGACTCATCTACTCGCGACCAACCCACATCGTGAAGCATCGCAGCAACGCGCGTGACGAGCTCGTCAGCTTCAGGAATAGTGTCCAGGATGAGCTCCGCGTACAACAGCGTCATGGGCAGGTGAACGTCGTTCATACGGGTACGCATGAAGGGCTCAGCAGCGAGCCAGACGTGATCAACATTGGTGTATTCGCGAACGGGGAGCG
>JBDKLU010000117.1:0-3659 GCA_039795475.1 Actinomycetota bacterium
TCTGCTCGAGTACGGCTCGAACTGCCTGGGGCTTCGACAGCCACTCGTCGTGCGAGATAGTGCGCCAAGGTGCGACGGCAATGCCGGCTCGCTCGACGATTGTCTTGGTAAAGTGCTTGTCCATGCCCAGGCTCGAGGCGAGAACGCCACAGCCAACGTAGGGAAGGCCGAGCAATTCGAGCATTCCCTGAAGCGTGCCGTCTTCTCCGAATGGCCCATGCAAAATCGGGAATACGATGTCGATTTCTCCGAGGGAGCGAACGACTCCACCCTCTGAAACGCGAAACTCGCGCGATCCGGCGCCATCCGGCCAGACGATTCTGGTGCCGTTGTCGTCAACCTCGGGCAGCGCATCGGGGTCGAGAGTGAACGCGCTAACGTCACCGCTGGCGAGTGTGAACGCGCCCTCGCGGGTGATTCCTACGGGAATGACGTCGTACTTAGCGGCGTCGATGGCTTCGAGCACACCGCGCGCCGTGGCACAACTAATCGAATGTTCGCTTGAACGCCCGCCAAAGAGAACCGCGACTACGAGCTTGGTTGTCATCGGATGCCCTTTCGCCCTGAGGCTCGTCGGTGTCAGTGAGGTGAGGAGCAATATCCCTCGGATCGAGCGTACCGGCGAGCACCTGACTTACCTGCTCAACGATGGGCATATCAACGTCTTTGCTCTTGGCCAGCGCGAGCACAGGCGCGACCGATGCAAGTCCCTCGGCGGTCTGCTTCATCTGCTTGACCACGTCGGTGAGGCTGTATCCCTCACCGAGCAAACGGCCTGCGGAGTTGTTGCGCGAGAGCGGTGACGAACAGGTAGCGATGAGGTCGCCCAAGCCAGCCAGACCCGAGAGGGTCTCGGCCTCAGCGCCGTACGCGACAGAGAAGTCGGTGATTTCGGCAAGTCCGCGAGTGATGATGGATGCGCGAGTGTTGTGTCCGTATCCGGCACCTTCAACGATTCCCACGGCGACGGCGATGAGGTTCTTGAGAACGCCACCGAACTCTGTTCCGATGACGTCGCTGTTGATGAAACAACGGAAGTAGGGGTTGGTCGCGGTGATTGCGACGGTCTGCGCTGTCTCGATGTCGTTGCTCGCGACAACGGCTGCCGTGGGCTGGCCCTTTGCGATCTCGAGAGCAAGGTTCGGACCGCTCACGACGGCAATCAGGTTGGGGTCGATTTCGAGTTCTTCTGCGATGACCTGGCTCATGCGGTGACCGGTCTTTTTCTCGACGCCCTTCATCAGGCTCACGACAATCGTCTTAGACGTGATGTGCGGGGCCAAGGCGACGAGAACTTCGCGCAATGACTGGCTCGGAACCGACAGGTAAACCTGCTCGGCGCCCTTGACCGCTTGTGCAAGCGAGCTCGTGGCAGTGATTGTGCCCGGAAGTTTGATGCCGCGCAGGTAGTCGCTATTGCGGTGCGTGGTGTTAATCTCGTCGGCAAGCTCGTCGCGGCGCGCCCACATCTTGACGTAGTTTCCGCCGTCAGCAAGAACCTTTGCAAAGGTCGTGCCCCAGCTGCCCGAGCCAATGATGGCTACGTGGCGTGCTGGTGGGGTGATCTCAGTGCGGCTCAAAACTTACCCGTTTCACTCTGGTTGTGCTGCGAGGGATCCCAGCGCTGCTCGGGAGCCTTCTCGCCACGTAAGTCTTCCAGCAAAGCAGTAATCGCGTCCATTACCTTTGCAGTCGCTGCAGCAAGAAGCTTGGCGTCGAGAGGCTTTCCGGCGAACTCGCTCAGGTCAACCGGGTCGCCAACTTTAATGTCGACTCGCTTAGGCGGAAAAACGTGAAGCTTGTTCGAATAACGACCCATGACATTTTGGATGCCCCACGAAGCGACCGGAACGATGGGGATGTTCAATTCCAGCGCAAGACGAACGGCGCCGGACTTGCCACGCATGGGCCACAGTGCGGGGTCACGAGTCAGTGAGCCCTCGGGGTACACAATCAGTGCGCGCCCCTTAGTAACGAGTTCGCGAGCTGCCTTGAGAGCTTCGACACTCTTTGACGAGGAACCACCGCGTTCGACGGGAATCTGACCCGACTTGCGAAGCAACCACCCCAAAACCGGGATGCGCAGAATGCTGGCCTTAGCCATGAAACGAGGTGCGCGCTTGAGGTACCAAACGCCCACTCCCATGACTACCGGGTCGATGTTGGAGTAGTGGTTCGGTGCGATGATAACGGCACCGTTTGGTGGCATCTTCTCGCGGTCGTGGAAGCGATAGCGCACGGCAATCCACACGAAGGGCATAGCAATCGTCGCGAAAATCCAGAAGATGCTCGGTCGACCGCGTTCACTCAACATGGTGTGCCTAGTTCTCGATGGTGAAGTCGGCGCCCAACTGCTCGAGCTTGGTCAAGAAGTTTTCGTATCCACGAGCGATGATGCCAACGTTGCTCACGCGAGAAACGCCTTCGGCGCTCAAAGCAGCAATGAGGTGTGAGAAACCACCGCGAAGATCGGGAACTTCAATATCTGCGCCATGAAGCTCGGTCGGGCCAGAGATAACTGCCGAGTGCAAGAAGTTGCGCTGACCGAAGCGGCACGCGTGCGAGCCAAGGCACTCACTGTGCAGCTGGATGTTTGCACCCATCTTGACGAGCGCATCGACGAAACCAAAACGCTGTTCGTAGACGGTCTCGTGAACGATAGAAACCCCGGATGCCTTGGTGAGGGCAACCACGAGAGGCTGCTGCCAGTCGGTCATGAAGCCTGGGTGAACATCCGTCTCAATCACAACGGGCTTGAGCTCGCCACCGGGGTGGAAAAAGCGAATGCCGTCGTCTTTGATTTCGAACGCGCCACCAACGCGACGGAACACGTTCAGGAAGGCAGTCATTTCTTGCTGGCGTGCGCCACCGCAGAAAACGTCTCCCCCGGTCGCCAGCGCGGCAGACGCCCAGCTCGCGGCTTCGTTTCGGTCGAAGAGCGCTCGGTGCTCGTAGCCGGTGAGCGAGTCAACCCCCTCGATACGAATAACGCGGTCGGTGTCGACAGCGATGATGGCACCCATCTTTTGCAAGATGTTGATGAGGTCCATGATCTCTGGCTCAATTGCTGCGCCCGAAAGTTCGGTCTTGCCGGCAGCACGCACTGCGGTGAGAAGCACCTGTTCGGTTGCTCCCACGCTCGGGTAGGGCAATTCGATCTTGGCGCCGGTCAGACCCTCAGGTGCCGACATCCGGATGCCCGACGGCAACTTCTCAATGACTGCACCAAAACGACCGAGCACTTCAAGGTGGTAGTCGATTGGGCGGTCGCCGATGCGGCAGCCACCGAGGTCTGGAATGAATGCCTCGCCTAGGCGGTGCAACAGCGGGCCACAGAACAAAATCGGAATGCGGCTTGCCCCTGCGTGAGCATCGATGTCGACCATGTGCGCCGATTCGACAGCGCTCGGGTCGAAAATCATCGAGCCGGATTCGTCGCCTTCGGTGACCTTTACCCCGTGAACCTCGAGCAGGCTGCGCACGGTTTGTACGTCTGAAATGTTGGGGATGTCACGCAGGATGCTCGGTGACTCGCCGAGAAGCGTTGCCACCATAGCTTTGGTGACCAGGTTCTTGGCACCCTTGACTTCAATGCGACCCGAGAGCGGGCGACCACCACGAATGGTGAGCGTGTTGGCGTCGAGACCTACTCGTGCCCC
>JBDKLU010000118.1:0-4891 GCA_039795475.1 Actinomycetota bacterium
GCACCACCGGTACGAGCTGCAACTTCGATGTTCTTAATCAGTTTTGCGAACGACTTCGCACGGCGCGCGTCAATGACGGCTTTCTTGTGCTTAGTGGTCGCCCATTTGGAGTGTCCGGACATGGTTTCTACCTTAGCTTTCTGACGTCACTGAACATGCGCATGCACACGTTCGAGGAAGTATTTGTGAATCGCTGTCTCCCCCTCAACTTCAGGGTGAAACGAAATCCCAATGACATTACCGCTTTCAACGGCCACGATTCGTTCGTCGTCGAGCTTGCCCAAGACACGCACTCCTGTTCCGACTCTTGTCACAATCGGTGCACGAATGAAGGCAGCCTTGACCGGGGCGGCAGAAACGTCGGGCATGTCAATTTCTGTCTCAAATGAATCGACTTGTGCACCGAAAGCATTGCGCTGCACGGTCACGTCGAGCCCTCCAAACGTAATTTGGCCGTCGATGCCGTCGGCCAAATCGTTGGCCAACATAATGAGGCCGGCGCAGGTTCCAAACGCTGGCATGCCTTGGGATATGCGCCGATGAATAGGCTCGTGGAGATCGAAAAGTCGCGAAAGCTTGTCGATCACACTGGATTCCCCGCCAGGGATCACCAATGCATCCACGTTGGAAAATTGCGCAGGCGTGCGCACCTCAACAACACGAGCACCGAGAGCGGTCAGCATCGCGACGTGTTCGCGCACATCCCCTTGGAGTGCAAGAACACCGATGACTGGAGTCTTACCAGCCACGTTCTGCGAGGCGGTGAGGAGCTGGCAGGTCACTGACGTTAATGCCTACCATCGCTTCGCCGAGACCGCGAGATGCTTCTGTGATGACAGCAGGATCGTTGAACTGAGCAACTGCCTTCACAATAGCTTTGGCGCGAGCCGAGGGGTTACCCGACTTGAAGATCCCCGAACCAACGAATACGCCGTCGGCACCAAGTTGCATCATCATGGCTGCATCGGCAGGAGTAGCGACACCGCCGGCCGTGAAGAGAACAACCGGAAGCTTGCCAGTCTTAGCTACTTCTTGCACGAGGGCAAAAGGTGCCTGGTGCTCTTTAGCGGCTACATAGAGCTCGTCCTCTGACATCGAAGTCAGCGCGCGAATCTCAGAATTGATCTTGCGAATGTGCTTAGTGGCCTCGGATACGTCACCGGTGCCAGCTTCGCCCTTGGAGCGGATCATGGCAGCGCCTTCGTTAATGCGCCGCAGAGCCTCACCGAGGTTTGTAGCGCCACAAACGAAAGGAACAGTGAATTTCCACTTATCAATGTGGTTGACGTAATCAGCTGGGCTGAGGACCTCTGATTCGTCGATGTAATCGACCTTGAGGTACTCGAGCACCTGGGCCTCAACAAAGTGCCCAATACGTGCCTTTGCCATGACTGGAATCGAAACAGTGTCGATGATTTCTTGGATCAAGTCAGGGTCACTCATGCGAGCAACGCCACCCTGCGCACGGATGTCAGCGGGCACTCGCTCGAGAGCCATAACTGCGACAGCGCCGGCATCTTCTGCAATGCGAGCCTGTTCGGCCGTGACAACATCCATGATGACGCCACCCTTAAGCATTTCTGCCAGTCCACGCTTTACGCGGTCACTACCGATTTCGTTCTGAGCCATCTTGTTCTCGTTCGTTTCGTTGGTTGATTGATTTAGATCTGTGAATTGGCAACCCACACGGCAGCGATTGCCGTACGCATGTCACCGAGTAGCCGCGGTACCGCCTTTGTCTTGGCGATGATAGGCATGAAGTTCGAGTCTGTTGCCCACCGCGGAACAACGTGCTGATGAAGGTGACCTGCAACTCCAGCCCCGGCGACTTTGCCTTGGTTCATTCCAATGTTAAAGCCATGTGCACCCGTGACGTGTCGTAGAACGCGCATAGCTTCTTGAGTTAGCTTACCGATTTCAATCATTTCGGCATCTGTCGTTTCGTCATACAGAGAAACGTGACGGTAGGGGCAAACGAGAACGTGTCCGCTGTTGTAGGGATAGAGGTTCATCACCACGTATGCAAGTTCACCGCGGAAGACAATGAGACCTTCCTCATCAGAAAATCCAGGTGCTGCACAAAAAGGGCAGTCATCGTCATGGGCGTCAGGGCCGGCTGCAATGTAGGCCATTCTGTGAGGTGTCCACAGACGCTGAAATTCGTCAGGCACCCCTGGCAACTCAAATGCTGGCTGCGCCTGAGAAAGTTCAAACTCCTGCTGGTCGCTCATGATTTAGAGATCAGCATCAGCAGAAACTTGACGATGGTCAGAAATAGCTCTTGTGATGAGAGAGATTGCATCTGACACGGGGATTCCGTTGCGCTGTCCCCCATCCCTGAAACGGATCGATACTGCGTTGTTAGCACGATCTTCTTCACCGGCGATGAGTACGAGAGGAGTTTTTGCCACCGATGCGTTACGAATCTTTTTCTGCATGCGATCGTCCGAATTGTCCATCTCGACACGCACGCCAGCTTTGCGAAGCTCCGCGAGAACGTCACCTAGGTATTCCGCATATTCGTCGGCGACAGGGATACCGACAACTTGAATGGGCGAAAGCCAGAGCGGGAAAGCGCCAGCATAGTGTTCGGTAAGAACACCAAAGAAGCGCTCAATCGAGCCAAAAAGCGCGCGGTGAATCATGACCGGGCGGTGACGATTGCCGTCGGACCCCGTGTACTCGAGTTCGAAGCGCTCGGGCAAGTTGAAGTCCAACTGAATCGTCGACATCTGCCAGGTCCGGCCGATTGCATCACGTGCTTGCACTGAAATCTTCGGCCCATAGAACGCCGCACCACCGGGATCAGGCACAAGCGTAAGTCCGGACTCTTCAGCAACACTTCGGAGAGTCTCGGTAGCTTCTTCCCATATGTCGTCTGCGCCGACGTACTTGTTTGGATCCTTTGTGGAGAGCTCAAGGTAGAAGTCATCGAGACCGTAGTCACGCAGAAGATCGAGTACGAATGTGAGCACCTTGGAGAGCTCATCCTTCATGGTTTCACGCGTGGTGAAAATATGCGCGTCATCCTGAGTCATGCCGCGAACGCGGGTCAGTCCGTGTACAACACCTGACTTTTCGTATCGATAGACCGAGCCGAACTCGAACATTCGAAGCGGCAGGTCACGGTAACTCTTTCCACGCTGACGATAAATCAGAATGTGGAACGGGCAGTTCATCGGCTTGAGATAGTACTGCTGTCCTGCTCGGGTAATCTCCCCCGCCTCGTTGCGCAGCTCGTCAAGATTCATGGGCGGGAACATGCCATCGGCGTACCAACTCAGGTGGCCGGACTGTTCAAAGAGGTTCGACTTCGTAATGTGCGGTGTGTAGACAAACTCATAACCTGACTCTTCGTGCTTACGACGTGAGTAGTCCTCCATAGTTCGTCGCATGATTCCACCCTTGGGGTGGAACACCGGCAGTCCGGAGCCAACTTCATCTGGGAACGAAAAGAGATCGAGTTCGACACCAAGCCTTCGGTGGTCTCGTTTAAGGGCTTCTTCAATACGAGCTTGGTAGGCACGAAGTTCATCTTTGGTGGGCCAAGCCGTTCCATAAATGCGCTGAAGCTGTGGGTTCTTCTCGCTTCCGCGCCAGTACGCGGCTGCGACCCGAGTAAGCGCAAACGCGTCACCAACCATGCGCGTGCTCGGAACGTGTGGACCACGACAAAGGTCTTTCCAGACGATTTCACCGGTCGCTGGATCTACGTTGTCGTAGATGGTTAGTTCTGCTCCGCCGACTTCAACATTCTCATTATCATCACCGGTGTTGCCGCCTTTGAGACCAATAAGTTCGAGCTTGTACGGCTCCTGTGCCAGTTCAACACGAGCATCGGCATCGGAAGTCACTCGACGCGTAAAACGTTGACCGGCACGAACAATGCGAGACATCTGCTTTTCAAGAGCTTTGAGATCTTCTGGCGTGAAGGGCTCTTCAACATCGAAGTCGTAGTAGAAACCATCGGTGACGGGCGGCCCGATACCTAGCTTTGCCTTCGGATTGATGTTCTGAACCGCCTGAGCAAGAACGTGAGCAGTCGAGTGTCGAAGGATGTTCAAGCCGTCTGGCGACGAGATATGAACACCCTCTACAACATCACCGGGAACTAGCTTGTGCGCCAGGTCAACCAGTTCACCGTTGACGCGCATCGCAATGATGCTGCGATCGGTGAAGAGCGGAAAACCATCGCTCGGGGCGGACACAGTGATGGTGGGAGTGATTTCAGTCACGGATTACGACTCCAGCTCGTTGAAAGTAGTTCCAGCCTAGGGCAAAAGAAAACCCTCGCCGAAGCGAGGGTGTCTTGTGGGCGATACTGGGTTCGAACCAGTGACCTCTTCCGTGTCAGGGAAGCGCGCTACCGCTGCGCCAATCGCCCGTTTCCGGGACCAAGACCCGAGAGTCTCAGTGGAGGTGGATACCGGATTCGAACCGGTGTGGACGGCTTTGCAGGCCGCTGCCTCGCCTCTCGGCCAATCCACCGTGCGTGATTACTCACACCTGCTTAGCGCAGTCCGGCAGGACCACACTCGAGCGGATGACGAGATTCGAACTCGCGACCCTAACCTTGGCAAGGTTATGCGCTACCACTGCGCCACATCCGCGTGCATTCTTTCGAACGCATTGACGACTCTAGCCGGACACTCGCGCGAACGCAAAACGACTCGCGCGAAAGTCGACCGTTGAGTCGCCTCTAGTAACTCTCGATGGCGTAGCCCTCTTCACCGTGAAGAATCGTGTCAATTCCGGCGAGCTCGTCTTCGTTCTTGACGCGGAATCCCATCGTCTTCTCGATCACCCAACCGATTGCGTACGTGACAACAAAGCTGAACACCAAGACAACAAGGGCACTGAAGGCCTGCCGACCAAGCTGCTCGAACGAACC
>JBDKLU010000119.1:0-4776 GCA_039795475.1 Actinomycetota bacterium
CATACATCTCGGTCGCGCTCGTGGCCATGGGCGAGTTCAAATACACCGGCACCGTCGGAATCGCACCCTTGGCCATGAGCCTCGAAATGATGAGCATGAGCGCCTGCGAACGCCCAACAGCAAACGCCGGAATCACCACAACTCCCCCGCGCTCGAGCACGCGCTTGAGCACCGGCTGCAGCTCAGCCTCGGGATCTTGAGCCGGATGCTCGCGGTCGCCGTATGTCGACTCGGTGACGAGAATGTCGCTGCCCTCGTAAGGCGCGGGGCCGTTCATGAGAATGTCGTCGACGCGGCCGAGGTCACCGGTGAAGTGCAGGGACGTGGTTTCGACAGGCTCAACCAGCTCAATGTGGAGCTGCGAGGCACCGAGAATGTGGCCTGCGTGCGAGAAGCGCACGGTGATGCCCGGCTCAACCTCGACGGTTTCGTCGAACTTCACCGTGCGAAACTGCGCCAGCGCGCGATCGACGTCTTCTTCTGTGTAGAGCGGAGTGGGGTTGTTGTGCTTGCTGTACTTTTTGCGCTTGGCACGCTCGGCTTCTTCTTCAAGCAGGTGTGCGCTGTCGGGCAACAGTAGCGAACACAGTTCGGCGGTGCCTTGTGTGCACAAAATCGGCCCGCGGAAACCTTCACGCACCAGCGCAGGAATGTAGCCCGAGTGATCGAGGTGTGCGTGTGTCAGAAGTACCGCGTCAATAGTGTCTGGCGGAACCGGGAACGGCTCACGGTTGCGTTCGCGCAGCTCTTTGTAGCCCTGAAACAGCCCACAATCCACGAGGATGCGCTTACCACCGGCTTCGATCAGGTACTTCGACCCCGTGACGGTGCCGGTTGCTCCGAGAAATCTCAAGGTGGGCGCGCTGTTGCTCATACCTCGAGCCTACGCCTGCCTGCCATCTGCCGGCTGCTGGGGCTAGATGCGAGTGCTAATCCATTCGACGATGCTGTCGAAGTCAATTTGACCGGACGCAATACCCACGATGAAGTCATAGCCATCGTCGTGCTTTACAAAAAGCCTGCGCCCGTTCATGTCAAGAAATAGCGCTAGTCCAATCCAACCCAGGCGCTTGTTGCCGTCTACGAGCGCATGATTGCGCACCAAAGACTCGACCAGAGCAGCTGCTTTGTGTGAAAGCGAGGGGTAGACCTCATCCCCATAAATCAACGTCTGCGGGCGTTGGACAGCAGAAGAAAGCAGCCCCATGTCACGCACGTGGGGAACGCCAAGGTCGTCCGCAATTTCGAGAAGAGTCTCAAGGCGAACGTAGATTACTTCGCTTGGCACTATTCGCCGAGACGCTTGATGAGATCGGCGTATTCGGAAGTTACGAACGCAAGCCCCTCACGCTTTTTAGTCTCGTAGTCGAGGTCGGCCAGCATTTTTTCAATGGCTTTGACGAGCGCCTGCTGTTTGCTGACGCCCCAAATTTCGGAGAGCTGAGTGAGCTGAGCATCTTGCTCAGCAGTGAAACGAACTGTCATGGCCATGAGAGTGATGGTATCACCGTGATACCACTTTGGTTCAACACTCTTTTGTGTAAAAAGAAAACCCCTCACATCCGTGAGGGGAAATCTTGTTTTGTTGCGGGGACAGGATTTGAACCTGCGACCTCTGGGTTATGAGCCCAGCGAGCTACCGAGCTGCTCCACCCCGCGTCGGTAGTTCTAGGTTACCAGAGGTTGAGCAGGTCAAATTACCGTCGGATGAACCGAACGCTCACAACTGACAAAAGACCTGCAAGCAGCAAGCCCGCTGCAAGCAAGGCTGGGAACGATGCATCTGCGCCCGTGTCTGGCAGTCCACACGTCACCGAGCCAGAGAACATGGTTCGAGCGCTTGATCCCTCGTTGTTGGCACTAATCGTGAAGGAATAGTTGCCGGCCGCAGTGGGCGTACCGCTCAGGCGACCACTAACCCCGTCAAGCGAAACCCCTGCGGGAAGAGAGCCCTCGACAACACCGAACTGTACCCCGGTGCCGTTTTCGGCTAGAACCTTATTCACGGCGGTGTCACACACAAAAGAAGGGACTCCACCAACAAACACGGGTGCAGTTGCGTTATAGAACAAATCCATGACATCGGTGCGTTCATATCCGTAGTCACTCAAGGTTCGACCGTCTTGCATGATCGCGCCTTCAAACATTAAGAACAGCTGATCGGGAGGCGTTCCCAGACGGTCTTGAATCTTTGTCTTCACATTCTCGATGGTGTCGCTTGGCTCTACGTCGAGCACAATTGTCTGACCATCGGGCATGTGAACATTGCCGGCCATTGCCGATGCTGATAGCGCCGGCAAGAAAACGAGTAGTACAGCCGCCACAGCGACGCTCAAGGCCTTGATGAAAGCACGCAAGTGTTTAATCCCCCTAGAGCCGAGCCCACGCCTTGGTGGCGGTGCGCTCGTTCATGGCGGTGTAGCCCTCGACGATGCGCTCGAACGGCAACTCGAGATCGAAATACTTGCCTGGGTGAATGTGCCCGTCGAGGACGGCTTCGAGAAGTAGTGGGGTGTAAGTCAGCGTCGGCGCGATACCACCAGCGAGGCTGATGTTCTTGCGGAACATGATCTCCATCGGCGCTGCAACCCCGTGCGGAACACCAACAAAACCGACAGTCGATCCAGGGCGAGCGACCTGGAACGCAGTCTCCATGGCAGGGCCAAGGCCAACGCACTCAAGCGTTGCGTCGGCGCCAATACCGTCGGTGAGATCCATGAACTCATCCTTGGCAGCTTCACCGCGAGAGGCGATGATGTGCGTCGCACCGAACTCTCGAGCAAGCGCCTGGCGCTCCGGGTTACGACTAAACGCAACAATTCGCTCGGCGCCAAGCATCTTCGCGGCGATCACACCCGAGAGACCAACCGCGCCATCGCCGATGATCGCAACAGTGTCGCCGGCGGTCACACCTGCGCTGACCGCACAAAAGTATCCCGTGCCCATCACGTCGGTCAGTGCGAGCAGGTCGGCGGTCTTGTCTGCACCTGGGTCTCCCCCCGGCACGACGGTTAAGTTGTTGTCGGCAAACGTCACACGGCATAGCTCGGCTTGACCACCGCCGACCGCGGGCGAGCCAACAATTGCACCCGACTGGCAAGCCCCGAGCGCGCCGGCACGGCAGTGCGGGCAAACGCCACACGAGAGAAAGAACGGAACGATGACGAAATCGCCGGGCTTGATGTGACGAACATCCGAACCGACTTCGGCAACCTCACCGATGAACTCGTGACCGATCTGAGTGCCGTGTTCGCGCGTGTTCTCACCGCGCAGGCTCCACAGGTCAGAGCCACACACGCAGGTGGCGGTTACCCGAACGATCGCATCGGTGGATGCGACCAGCTGCGGGTCGGGAAAGTCAGTGACCTCGAGATCGAACGGCTTATTGAATCGAACGGCGCGCATGCGCTCAGCCTACGCCTGCGACTACTGGGAAGCAGCGAGAGCGCGAGCCAGAGCCGAGGTGAGCTGAGCATCGGCCTTGCCGAATGCCGCCCAGTCACCCGCGACACGAGCAGCCTCACGAGCCTTGAGCGCAGCGTTGGCGTCAGCCAGAGCCTGCTTGAGAGCCGCATTACCCGTGGCCGTCCCGCCACCGGTGGAGCCACCCGTTTCAGGGTTCGACGGAGTGTTGTTCGTCGGCTGGTCAACACCAGAGTTTCCACCGAACAACACATCGAGCGCAGCCGGAAGAGTCGACTCAAATGCGATGCGATCACCGAACGCTACAAGAATCTTCTTGAGCAGCGGGTAGCTCGTGTTACCCGTCGACTTCACGTAGACCGGCTGCACGTAGAGCAGACCGCCACCAACCGGCAGGGTCAGCAGGTTGCCCTTGAGCACATTGGTGGAACCCTGGCTCAGGAGGTTGAGCTCCTTAGAGACAGTCGGGTCAGCATTGAAGTTGTTTTGCACCTGACCGGGGCCGGGAACGGTGACGTCCTTGGGCAGGGTCAGCATCTTGAGCTGGCCGTACCCCTTGGAGACAGCACCCGCGGTTGATCCGGCATCCGAGTCCACAACCAGATAGCCGGTCAGAACGTTACGGGTGTTATTACCGGCAGCGTTCGGAATGTACGTCGAGTACAGCGAGAACACTGGCGACTTGTCGCCCGGCGCCTTCATGGTCAGGTAGTACGGCTGCTGGAACACGTTCGTGCCCGACGGTGCCGTAGGGTCGTTTGGCGTGGTCCACGAGTCGTCTTGCGAGTAGAACGAACCCGGATCGGTCACGTGGTACGTGCCCAGAATCGCGCGCTGTGCCTTGAACAAGTCAGTGGGGTAACGCACGTGACTCATGAGCTCCGCTGACATCGACGAGACTGGCTTGAGCGTGCTGGCGTACACCTTGCTCCACGCCTTCAAGATGGGGTCGGTGGCATCCCACGCGTACAGAGTTACAGCGCCGGTGTAGGCGTCAACGGTTGCCTTGACCGAGTTACGGATGTAGTTCACCGTGTCGCGCGAGAAACCAGTGTTTGGTGTCTGCTGATCAGCAATCACGCTCGAGAGGCTCTCTTGGCGCGAGTAAGGGTACTGATCGCTCGTGGTGTAGCCGTCGACAATCCACACGATACGACCGTCGACCACACTCGGGTACGGGTCAGAGTCGATGGTCAAGTAGGGCGCAACCTTTTGCACGCGAAGCGCAGGGTCGCGGTCGTAAAGAATCTGTGACTTGTTGTTCACTGCATCCGACAGCAGGATCTCTTCGCTGCCGAACTTCATGGCGTAAACCAGGCGCGTGAAAAAGTCACCCAGAACCGGCCCGCCGTT
>JBDKLU010000120.1:0-3100 GCA_039795475.1 Actinomycetota bacterium
GCTCACAACGCCCTGCCTGCGCAGTAAAACCGCTCACCCAAGCAGTTTCTCGCAAGGAGTAGTTCGTGACCGAAAACGGCGCGTCAGCTGACAAGATTCAGCTCACTTTCAATGGTGTTACATCGGAATATCCGGTGCTCAGCGGCACGGATGGCGCCAGTTCGATTGACTTCTCCACGCTGACGAAGCAGACCGGTCTTACCTCGCTCGACTATGGTTTCGTGAACACAGCTTCCACCAAGTCGAAAATCACCTACATCGATGGTGAACAGGGCATCCTGCGCTACCGCGGCTACCCGATCGACCAGGTCGCCACCAAGCTGTCGTTCCTTCAGACCGCGTACCTCCTCATCTACGGCGAGATTCCGACCGAGAACGAGCTCGAACACTTCGAGTACCAGATCCAGCGTCACTCGCTTCTGCACGAAGACCTCAAGGCCTTCTTCAATGGTTTCCCGCGTAACGCGCACCCGATGCCCGTTCTCTCGGCAGGCATCTCGGCGTTGTCGACCTACTACGAAGACTCGCTCGACCCCAAGAACCCGAGCCACGTGGAGATTTCGACCTACCGTCTGCTGGCGAAGATGCCAGTCATGGCTGCCTACGCGCACAAGAAGTCAATCGGTCAGGCCATGCTTTACCCCAAGAACGACCTCGGCTACGTCGAAAACTTCTTGCGTCTGACCTTCGGTAACCGCGCCGAGGAGTACTACCTCAACCCGGTTGTTGTGGATGCGCTCGAGCGCCTGCTCATCCTTCACGAAGACCACGAGCAGAACGCGTCGACTTCGACCGTGCGTCTCGTGGGTTCGACTGATGCAAACATGTTCGCGTCGGTTTCGGCCGGAATCAACGCTCTCTTCGGTCCGCTGCACGGTGGCGCCAACGAAGCCGTTCTCACCATGCTCGGTGAGATTCAGCGCTCGGGCGAGTCCGTTGAGAAGTTCGTTTCGCGCGTCAAGAACAAAGAAGACGGGGTGAAGCTGATGGGCTTCGGTCACCGTGTCTACAAGAACTATGACCCCCGCGCGCGTCTCGTAAAAGAGAGCGCTGACAAGGTGCTCGCTGAGCTCGGCGTGGTTGACCCGCTGCTCGATATTGCGAAGGAACTCGAAGAGATCGCTCTGAACGACTCGTACTTCCAGGACCGCAAGCTGTACCCGAACGTGGACTTCTACACCGGCGTCATCTACAAGGCCATGGGATTCCCGACCCGCATGTTTACCGTGCTGTTCGCCCTCGGCCGTTTGCCGGGTTGGATTGCCCACTGGCGTGAGCTCAATAGCGATCCGCAGACCAAAATCGGCCGCCCGCAACAGTTGTATACGGGTAACTCCGAGCGTAATATCTAGAGCAAATAGGGGAGGGGAAAACCCGTGCTGAAGCGCATGCTCGCGGTATCTGGAATCGTAGCGCTCGCACTGGTGGTGACTCCCTCTGTTGCAAAGGCTGATGATCTAACCAGTTGTAACAGCATGATTGTCAACGGTGACTATCAGACCCCTGACATCAGCGGCCAAGACTGGACCGGTGTTACCGATGGCACGGACGGCCTCGGCTGGCACACTGCGGATTCAACTCACTTCATCGAAATCTGGAACGGAATTGCTCAGTCTTGGGTTGGCCGCGAACCTGGCGACCAAATCAGTGAGGTCCAGTACTCGGACATCGCCTACGTCTGGCAAGACATCGCAACCACTCCGGGCGACACGCTCGATATTTCTCTTGAACACCGTGGTCGTTACGGTCAGGACCACTTACTCATCAATGCGGGTCCGGTTGACGGTCCCATGACCATGGTCGTTGACGCTGACGATCCCAACGATGGCTGGTACACCCACTCGGGAACCTACGTAGTTCCTGCGGGTCAGACCACAACTCGAATTCAGCTTGACCCGGTTACCTACGGGGCCACTGGCAGTCTTATTGACAACGTGGTCGTTACCTCCGAAGGGTGCACGAGCGGCGTTGACAATACCGGGCTCGTGAATTTGAGCGAAGGTGCCTCGAACGAACTCGTTGACACGGCAGGAAGCCCCGACTCGACGAGCCTTCTCGCCTCGGGCGCCTTCGTGCTTCTTGCGTCAGGCGTGGCCATCCTTCGATTGCGACGCATTCGACTGCGTTCATCTGGGCGATAAACTCCTTCGGTGACTGAACAACCACTGACCATCAACATTTGGTCGGACGTGCAGTGCCCGTGGTGTTACATCGGCAAGCGCAAACTCGAGGCAGGTATTGCTCAATACGGACGTCCGGTTGAGGTGGTTTATCACTCGTTCGAGCTCGCGCCCGATACTCCCGTTGACTTTGAGGGGACTCCTCTCGACTACCTCAGCGAGCGCAAGGGCATAAGCAGGGATCAGGCCCAAGAGATGCTCGATCGCGTGACGGGCATAGCCGGTGAGGTCGGGCTCAACTACAACTATGACCTCGTGCACCAGACCAATACCCGCAAGTCCCACGAGCTTCTGCACTATGCCAAGGCGCACGACAAGCAGGTAGAGATGAAGGAGCGGTTGCTCAAGGCCTACTTTGTGGATGGGCTCCACCTCGGACGCATCGATCAGCTCGCTGACTGCGCTGCCGAAATCGGTCTTGACCGCGAGGATGTGGTGCGCAGTCTCAATGCGGGCGAGTTCGCTGACGCCGTCGAAGCTGACGTGCAGCAGGCGGTCGCCTTCGGAATTCAGGGCGTTCCGTTCTACGTCATCGACGGTAAGTACGGAATCTCGGGAGCACAGCCGGCCGAGGTTTTCGCTCAGGCGCTGGAACAGGCCTTCAGCGAGCGTTGACCAATCAACGCGCTGAGGTGCTTGCCGGAGGCGTGTAGAGATTGAGCGAGTCGGTCGCGAGACCAAACTTGACGACTGCCAGCTGGTCCGTATCCACGTTCCAGAACGTGTGCGGACCGCGACTGAATTCACCCTTGGTCGGCAACACCATGAAGTGTGCCGCTTTCGCTGAGACACCCATGAACGTAGTTGCGAGCTGTGTCACGTAGCTGACGTTGAGCCCCTCATCAACGGCAATCGCATCCTGAATCGCGCTGAAGGTCTTGGCGATGGCCACGGGGTTGGTCAGGGTTCCGCCGGCGAGC
>JBDKLU010000121.1:0-4301 GCA_039795475.1 Actinomycetota bacterium
AAGAACTGTCATAGGTGCTCTGCGTCGAAATAACATTCGCGACGTCGTTGGCGTTCGTTGAAGCAATGAGTGTGCCGTGGTCATAAAAGGACATGACGTTTCCGTCGCTTCCGGCAGACCACCAGAGTCCGAAATACCTCTGCGGGCTTCCGAAATCGATTCGAACGCCAGACGAGCCGTTTGCCTGACCGTACCGGTTCCAAGGAACTTCGTTACCGCTTGCATAATTTCCGACAGTTGGGTCGCTGCTCTCTGTTATTGCACCGCCCCAGTCCGGAGAGTTCTGAGTTACACAACCAATTCCTGCATTCAGCAAAGTTACCTGTGCACCAGAAATCTCACAGGGCTGATTGTTGCCGCTCTGGCCATCAAACGTGCTGAGTGTGACTTGGGGCGTCGGGTCATCTCCGTGTTCGGTATAGACATAGGAGTTCTCAACAAACGGCGCGTCGAGGTACATTTCGAAAGCTGGATCCCCGACGTCGGCATTAGCGCTGACTTGCGCAACGGATACCAGCAGTGTCGCGCCGAGAATCATGCCGATAAAAACTCGAACATTTGCTTTCTTGAGTTGTCGGCGGATGCGGGCTTTGCGAGTCTCCAAAAAGGTGGAACGGCGGGCAGAGCCACGCTGAAGCCATTTCACCCAAGTCACTCCCCAATAGTAATACGCTTAGGGGAGCGATTGAAGTCGTTTCAGTGCGCCCGATTTAGATCAAGAGAGGGGATGCCATGGCCTTTGGTGATGATGCAACCCCGCTCTCTGCGCTTTTTGACGAAACAGTGCCGGTTGCTGCTAAGCGCTCGCGACGAACTCGAAAAGTGATCGTCGCAGCAGCAGCCGTGGTTACCTTGCCTTTCGTTGGTGGCACATTTGCAAGTGCCATCACGGTTTCAAGTGGTGATGTCGAGTTTGGTCAGGGCTCTGCAGCAGCGAATGCTTGCGACCCGGTCGTTTCGATCGGAATCAACAGCGACTACTCAACTGCCTTGTCGTACTTTGATGTCGTATCTCTGACACTGTCTGACCTGGACGCAACGGATGGCACTGATGTCTCTGGTCTTGGCTGCATGGGCAAAACATTAACGATCCGAGCTTTTGATGCTTCCGGTCAAGAATTTGATCTCAACGGAGCTGAAGCTGGACAGGCACTGAGTTACTTGGTTGGCTCAGATGCCAATGTCCCGGTTGATGTTGCCTCGGTTGCCGCCATCGACATTCCTGGAGATGTGGATTCTGCCCTTGTAACCCGAGTGACTGTGGAAACCACCTAAGAAAATGACACGCCACGTTCTCAACTTGACCAAAACTAAATTTCTTAGCTAAAGTTGCTTTAGTTCATGACTGAACTCACTTCAGTATCAATCGAAAGGAGAGCCGCAGATGGCTCAGCACACTGTAGTCGTCGAGCAGGCGCCGACCCAAGAAAAGAAGAAGCGTAAGAAGCTTCCCTTCATCCTTGGTGGAATCGGAGTCCTCGCTATTGTTCCCCTCGTAGGTTCAACCTTCGCGGCATCCATCACCCTCAACGACAGTGGCTCGATCGAATTCGGACAGGGCGTTGTAAACGCTGCTGCTTGTGACAACACCATTGACGTGGCCTTGGCTAGCGATGTTGTCAACGTTTCGGGCACACCCACTTTTGCGCTTGGTTCGCTCAAGCTCAACAACATTGACCTCGGAGCGAGTGCTTGTGCAGGCAAGACGATCACTATTCGTCTTGCAAAGTCTGACGGCACTCTCCTCGAGGTCGGAACGGGTGGCACCGACACTTCGTTCGCCATTGCTATTTCGAGCGACGGAACCACTGCCACTGTGACTGCCGGCACACAGGGAATTCAGCAGGCTGCAGCAGTTGACGGCTCGACCATCACTGTTACTCCGGGAACCGGCGACGACGTCTTGTTCCACAACTCGACTGTCAAGGTAAACAGTGCAGACGTTTCAGGTGTTCTGCTTGAGAGCACCAACTAAGACCCTCTAGGGGAACGTGTTCCTTCGGATTCTTCGACCACACGAGTCCGGCTCTTATAGGGCCGGACTCGTTGGCGTTTTATTTCCCAGCCGAGAAAGCTCACAATCGTCAGATTCTCGAGTTCTCGTCACCATTCGCGAACCCAAGAAATCCAATGTTTCTTTTCTGCTTGCCGAAGACCAGGTGTACGAGGTTAATAAACCTCAAGACTTCGTCGAAAGTGTCGAATCTGATCCGTTTACGCCGGCAAAAGCCAAAAGCGTATGGATTGGTTACACGATTGGCAGCGTCGTGGTCGGTCTTCTCGTGATTCTTGGTATTGCCGGTTTTGCAGGACTGTTCTCAATCCGTGTAGTCCTAACCGGCTCTATGGTTCCGGCCATCAACCCAGGGGATGCGATCGTGACGGTAAGTGACAGTCTGCGAGCTCCCGTAGAAGGCGACGTCGTCGTGTACACGGGACGACGACTCGACGGAACACCCGTTGCCTCTTTTGCTCACCGCATCATCGGTGGTGCGGCTGAAACGGGCTGGATCGTCAAAGGTGACGCCAACCCGCAGCCAGATACTCAGCACCCTAAAGCTGCAGACATCGAATCAGTTGTGATTACGACAATCCCGGTGATTGGCCGCTTCTTCAATGTGCAGATGTTGATCATGCTCGTAGCCTTGGTCTTTGGCATCTGGCTTATCGTTGACGGAGTGAGGGACAGGCGATGACAACGTCCTACGGTGAATTCCTCGAACCCGGTTCGGCCGACGCGGCAACTGCGGTAGCAGTCGATGGTGCTATTAAACGCGAAAAGAATGCTCGTCGCCGTCGCACGACGATGCGCATCCTGCTTCTCATCCTGCTGATTTTGTTGATGCTCGGCATCCGTTTGTTGCCGATTGACTGGAATCCATTTACGAGCTTGGCAGGCGGAATTGGAACCGGAACTGGGCAGGGCGTAGGTGGCTCAGGGACAGGCTCTGGGTCAGGCTCGGGCGGTAATGGCGGCGGCTCTGCTGCTGGCGTTGGAGGTACCGACAGCAAGGGTGGCAAGAACGGAAGTGGTTCAGGCGGAATCTCTGCACCCGCCGGAGCCGACGGCAAGCCCGGACCAGCCGGTCCTGCTGGTGCAAATGGCGCGCAGGGCCCTGCAGGCGCTAACGGTGCGACCGGAGCAAACGGTGCCGATGGCGCCCCTGGTCGCGATGGCAGCAACTTTGGTGTGCCTATTGGCCAAGGTGAAATCAATGTGGGTGCCTGCGATTCAGCTGTGAGCATCTCGCTTCGTTCGAGCTGGAGCACCGCTGAGAACACTTTTGTACTTTCACGCGTCAAGCTCTACAACGTCGCCACAACGTGCAATGGGCAAGACCTGACTCTTGTGTTGCTTGATTCAGCCGGACATGCTCTCGCCACGATCGAGGCAAATTCCGTGACCGTTTCTGGCAATGGTGATTTGATCTACAACGCGAGTGTATACCCGCAACTCGCGCAGGTAATTTCGACGCAGGTATCTCGCGTCGCGATCGAGTTGGCGGGCTAACTTTGTCTGAAAACCCATGGGAAAACGATGACCGTCGCGCGGTGCGAAAGCCATCGCGTGACGTTGAAGAGACGCCCGATGTCCCATTCGTGCTCGACCTTCCAGACGGTCAGAAACTCCTCGTAGGAGAGTTGCCCGAGGGCACGATCATTGAGGTCGCTGCCTGGCGAGGAACCGCGAAGCCGGATAGCCGCACGCTGAGGTTGTTGCTCGGAGTTTCGAACAAGAAAGTTACAGAAGAAGAGGAGCCTGTCGTGGTTTCAGATGGACAGACCATTGAACCGCCGAAGCGAAGTCGTATCCGCGCTCGTCTCCGTTTACGTACGACATGGATCGTGCTCCTGAGCATTGCCGTAGTTCTTCTCATCGGCGGCATCGCTTTCTCGCTTAGCCCCCTCAAGATCGCTCATCCTTCGACGGGTATCAACCTCGGTTTTGGCCCTGCTAACAGTTCACTTGCCGTGGTGGCACCCGAAAGCAGCGTTGAAGTCGGACAGACACTCATTGCCCAAACAGGATCGGGAAAGTCTGTCGTCGGTCGTGTTGCTGCTAAGGGCCAGGGCATTGTTCTCTTGCAGGGCGATAAAGGCTTCACCCAGGTGAACGAATCAGAAGTTGAAGGATCGGTGCTCTTCGTGATCCCGTTTCTTGGTTACATCGCGCCGTAAATGAAATTCATTCGCCGAGCTGCGCTTGTTGTGAGCGCGCTGGGGGCATTGGCATTTGCCCTCGGTTTGGCGTTGATGCCAATTGCGGCAGTGGCGGACACTGGTCCAACCGTTGTGGCGCC
>JBDKLU010000122.1:0-12677 GCA_039795475.1 Actinomycetota bacterium
TGAAGACCGGCGTCAAGCCAAGCTTGCGCGCCTGCTCGGCGGCGCGGGCAGCAACCTCGGCGGAGCCTGCTTGAAGCCCGTGATCGACCACGACGGCTCCGGCGCGCAGGCCAGAGCGAGCAGCCTCGAAGGCGGTGGCTGCCGCGAGCGCGAGCGAGTCGGCTCCGCCGCTCAGAGCAACTAAGACCAGGGGCGCATCAGCAGGAACGTCGTAGCCGGTGCCGCCAGCGCATCCGGGCATCTTGGTCATGGCGTCGAGGGCCTCGGGAAAAACCTCTCGCAAGAGCACTCGAACGGCACGACGAGTATCGGCCATGGCAGGCGTGAGGCGCGGGCGAGCAGTCATCTTCGATAACCTTATTGCGACCTCAGTCGAATAAATAAGGAGTGCACGCGTGGGCGCATATGACGTTGTTGTTGAAATCCCCAAGGGAAGCCGCAACAAGTACGAAGTAGATCACGAAACCGGTCGCGTTTACCTTGACCGCGTTCTGTTCACCACGTTCGTGTACCCGACCGACTACGGCTACTTCGAGAACACCCTCGGCCTCGACGGTGACCCCGTTGACGCTCTCGTTCTCCTCGAGTACCCCGTCTTCCCCGGTGTCGGCGTAAAGGTTCGTCCCGTCGGCGTTCTCAACATGAGCGACGAGGCTGGCTCCGACGCCAAGGTCATCTGTGTTCCTCACAAGGATCCACGCTGGACGCACATCCAAGACATCACGGATGTCCCCGAGCAGACTCGCAACGAAATCGAGCACTTCTTTCGCACCTACAAAGACCTCGAGCCTGGCAAGTTTGTCAATGTCGAGGGCTGGGAGAGCGCAGCAGTCGCCGAGCAGATTGTGCTCGACGGATTCGAACGCCTCAAAGCAGAAGGCCACTAAGAGAAAGCCCCTCCACCCGGAGGGGCTTCTTTGTTAAACCGTTACGCCACGCTTACGCAAGAACGCGCGAGGATCCGTCGTAGATCCGTAGACGTGAATTTCGAAGTGCAGGTGGCATCCGGTCGACGTTCCGGTGGTGCCGGTGTACGCAATCTTGGTACCTGGCCCAACCGACTGACCATAGTGAACGAGCATTCCACCGCTGCGGATGTGCGAGTAGGTCGAGACGATTCCGCCGCCGTGGTTGATTTCGATGTGATAGCCGTAGCCGCCGTACCAGCCGGCGTAAACGACGGTTCCACCCGAGGCAGCGTATTGCGCCTGACCACATCCGGAAGAGAAGTCGAGGCCGCGGTGGTACGAGCTGGACCATCCGTAACCCGTCCAAACTGAGGTGCGAGGGCCGTAGGCGTCACTCACCCATGCATCAACCGGCTTGGTCCAGCCTGCGTCGCTAATTCCGACGCCACGCTCTGCGGCTTCACGACGTGCCCGCTCCAAGGCTGCGAGTCGGGCCACTTCTACGCCTCGACGATAACTCGCAACCGTTGCGTTTGTCTTGGCTTGGAGAGCTGCGAGCTGTGCGGCGAGCTCGTCTTTGTGCTTTTCGCTTTCGTCAAGGCGTGCCTGAACAGCCGCCTGTGCATCCTGTGCTGCTTTAAGAGCCTTCTCGGCGACATCTTTGAGCTTTTCGCGCTCAGTAAGAGCGATTGCAGCTTGATCTTGCAGCGACTGCGCTTCGTTCTGTGCAGCAATTGCTTCCGCGTAAATCTGTGAGGAGCGCTCCACGAGTTTACTCATCGACCCAAGGCGAGAAAGAAGAGCATCGGCTCCGGAGTCGCCACCTTCAAGCATGAGATTGAGAGCTAAATCGCTTCCACCAGAACGGTAGAGCTCGGCGCCCAAACGACCGGCGAGCGTTTTGGCGGCATCCGCCTTTTTCTGTGCTTCGTCTGCCTGAGCCTGCAAGTCTTGGGCCCGCTGGTCCGCGACGTCGAAAGCATCTTTCGCCTCTTGATATGCCTCACCGGCGGCGCGAGCTTTTTCCGTCGCCGCTTGTACGTCGTTCTCGAGTTGAGCGATCAGCCCTTTGATGCGCGCGACCTCTGCGGCTTTGGCTGCTGTCGACTTTCGAGCTCGAACGACGTCGTTCCAGCTCGGGTACGTGGATGCTGACGCCGGAGCAGTCACGCCACCGACGAGAAGCACGCCGATGACCGCGAGGCCTCCGATGAGCTTGAAAATTTGAGCACGCACCGTTCCAAAATAACAGCGCCCCTTGAAAGAAGCTGGGAGCTCCCCCGGCTAGGCGTATTCCTCGATTGGCGCAGAGGCGAGCCTTTCCCCTATGCTGAAGTGTCGCAAATCCTCTCGGATAGCTTCCTTCCCGGCCCCATCGTTTAGTGGCCTAGGACGCCGCCCTTTCACGGCGGTAGCACGGGTTCGAATCCCGTTGGGGTCACCAGGATGTAAGCTAGACGGGTTGCAACAAAGTAAGGCCCTGTAGCGCAGTTGGTTAGCGTGCCGCCCTGTCACGGCGGAGGTCGCGGGTTCAAGTCCCGTCAGGGTCGCAGATGCGGAAGCCCTTCTTCGGAAGGGTTTTTCATCTAGGCGATCGCAAGGTTGTCTGGCTCTGTAGCTCAGTTGGTAGAGCGCACGACTGAAAATCGTGAGGTCACGGGATCGACGCCCGTCGGAGCCACCACGAAAAAGCCCCCGAATTATCGGGGGCTTTTCATGTTTGTGCACGAAGTACTCCGGCTACATCTTGTCGAGCCTGGGCATCGCAATCTCTTTGATGATCAAGATGATGGACGCGGCGATGGGAATCGCCACGAGCGCACCGAGAATACCCATCAGCTCACCGCCGGCGAGCGCGGCAATGACGACGACGGAGCCGGGAATCGAAACAGCCTTGTTCATGACTCGTGGGCTGATCAGGTAGGCCTCAATCTGCATGTAAATAAGGAAGTAGATCAGGATCACAACGGCAGTCAACGGGCTTGCCAGAATGAGCTGCGACAGCGAGACCGTTGCCGCCGAAATCACGGTACCGATTAGTGGGATCAGCGCGAGCAGGAACGCGACGAATGCCCACACGATGGCGCCCTTGCCGCCAATGATGGTCAGCATGATGAAGCAAAGGATGCCGTTCAGTGCTGCAAGAGCAATCTGACCGACGACATACTTTCCAACACCCGAAGTGACCTTCTCGAACATGTCAGCGAAACCTTCTCGCTTCGACTTGGGTACGAGCTGGTAGGTCGACTTCTTGATGAGGTCGAGTGATGCCGTGAAGTACAGGGTCAAGATGATGACGATAAGCGTGCCCGTGGCGCCACTGGCAATGCCGACACCCACCTTGAAGATTCCACCAGTGATTTTGCTGATGTTGGCAGGGTTCGACAGGAATTTCTGAATCTCGTGAGTGATGGCCTTGATGTCGAATGAGGCGCCGAACGTGTGCTGAAGCCAGACAACCCACGGCTCCTGCAGAAATGACTTCGCGAATTCAGGGAAGCCCTTAATGAAAACGTTGGTCTGTTCGACGAGCGAAGGCACAACGGCAAAGATTGCACCCGCCACTACTGCCAAGAAGATAATCACGACGGTAAGAATTGCCGCCCACTGCGGGAACTTGTGGCGACCGAGGGCTTTCACTGCTGGGTCGAGGCCGAGTGCCAAGAAGAATGCGACGCCGATGTATGTCAGAACGGTTGCGAGCGAGCCGACCATCGTCATCAGAAGCATCGCTAAACCGACGCCCAGTGCACCGACCAGGCCGACCCTGAATGCGTTCTTGATAACCACGTATACTCCTCGCGCATCCGAAAGTTCACGGTGAATCGGTATGCCTGTCTAGAGGGTAGGGCGGTGGGTTAGTCTCCCTGTCGCAGGCGCGCGGAGAGCACGACGAGCTGATAGCCGAGCACAATTACCTCGGAGAAGGTGACTGCCCAGGCTGCACCTTCCATTCCAACGGTTAATGCGAGCACAACGGTGAGTGGCAAACCGATTACTGCACCCAACACAGTGCTCACTGCAAGCGCTCGCTCTTTGCCGAGCGCAACCAAGGCAGCTAAACCGGTTACTCCAGAAACGATGATGAGCAGCGACGATAGCCCCATCGGGATGCTCAGGCCGAATGGCACTGCAATCTTGCCCGCGGTAAGAATTGAAGCGAGCCACGGCAAAGCACCGGCGATGACCGCGCCGAAAATAGTGGCGACGACGAGGGTGAGCATGATCGAGCGACGGATGCGCTGACGCACTTCCGCAGCGCTCGGCGCGCTCGGAATGTATCCCTGAATGATCTGGGTGAGTGGCGCGATACCGGTCAACGCGAAGCGCTGAATCTTTTCTGCCGCCGCATAAATGGGGGTGATCGACGGGATGACCGTCGACACAATAATCAGTGGCGCGTTCACGTACAAGGTCGCTGTTCCTGCGGTGACCATCGCCGCGTAGGAACCACGCAGACGACGAAGCCCCTCACGAATCGACCGGTCGAAAACGCCCTCGGCATAGCGCGTTGTGATGTTACGAGTGGTGAGCCAAATGGAGGCGACAACCGTGACCAACTGAATGACGGCAAACACCACGAGCGACTTAGTGAAAGCCAGTGCGCCTAAAGCGATGACGATACCCACCGTTCGGGGCACGGCTTCCAGCATGATGAGTCGCACGGGTGCGGATTCACCTATGAAGAACCAGCCCGAGCCAAGGGCGACAGTCATCATCGTGAACCCGGCGACGAGATAAGCGGCTACATCGTCAGGTATTCCGACAATGAGGAGCACGGTGAGCACGTAAGCCGGGATAGCGATGACAAAGAGAATCAGTCGTGACACCACCGAATCGCGAACGAACTGACCTCGAGCCTCGGCTGGCATTCCAGCAACCTGTGCCGGACCAACAATGCCCCAACCAAAACCGACGAATACGGCGTACACGGCACCGATGGCTTGAGCGACGGCCATTCGTCCCCACGAGTCTGTGCCAACAACCAGAATGACAACGGGGATGATCAGCAGGCTGGTCAGGCCACCAAGCAGCATGTTGAGGATGTAGAAACCGGTCTTCCGCACATAGCCGAGCATCCGGTTTCTCCAATCTGCCTCTCGAACGAAGCCAGCGCCTCGAATCTACAACCTAGGCTAGGCGTATGAACCTTCGTCTTCGTACATCACTCGCCTGCGCCGCTGCAGTGCTCGCCGTGGCTCCACTTGCCGGTTGCTACCAGATGGGCGACGTTCAAGACATCGCCGCCTGCCAGGCGTTTGCCGCAGCGCAGTCGGGCTATGACAAGGCAGCCAATACAGCGATGGCTAATCCCGACGACAAAGCCAAGCAGGTCGAGTGGATGGGGTCGTGGATTATCTTCGGCACGGGAATGCAAGCTGCCGCTGCGATTCCCAACACTGCCAACCTCAAGGCAGAACTCGGAACCTACAACAAGGCAATCCAAGATGCTGGGCCGGGCGCTTCAGCCGCAACCCAGATTGAGCTGTGGAAGAAGGGCTACGCAACCAAGCTTGTGAAGACCTGCAACGAACTCGCTGCTCCGATCACCATCACCGACATGGTCGTCAAGTAGCGAACTAATTCCAGGTTGGTTCGTCGTTGACGTACCCCAGGCCGAACAGCACAGCCTGCTCAGTTAATGTGCTCCACGACGCCTCTGAGTAGGCGGAGAGGTTCATCTCAAGAATGATTCGACCGTTGACCAACGAACTGAGCCAGGCGGCATAGGTCACAGAGTCGAGGTCGGGTCGAACCAAACCTTTCACCTTCGCGATGTCAAAGCCTTTGGCGAGATCTTTGTCGAGTTCGAGCTGTGCAGCAGAAATTTGTTCGGCAAGCGCCGGGCGTGACTGTGCCGACCCGAACACGCTCGCCCTCACAGCCCGCACTTGCTGGCGCTGTGGCGTTTCCGTCGCCGAAATAACGCGTCGACAGAGAGCGAGAAATTCTTCTTTGCTGGCGCACTGCGTAACAGCCGTCGAAAAGAGGTTCGTTATTTGCTTGAGATCGCGCGAGAACCGGGCGGCTTCTACTGCCTCGACGAGCCCTTCACGACTTCCGAAGTAGTGATAGACGGATGGCTCGCGCACATTCGCTGATGCAGCAATCTCGCGAACTCGGATACCTTCGACCCCGTGTTCATCCACGACTGCGATAGCGGCCTCTAAGAGTCGCTCGCGCGTTCCTGCGTCCGTCGTTTCCATATTTTCATCTTAGAACAGACATAGGGGTTAACCCCTTACGGGCTAAATGACCCCCATGAGGCGCAATGTCACGACGAACATGACCACGCCACCGATACGGAAAACCCATGCGCTTCTCTGTGACAGACGCACTTCGCCCGCATGTCCGTGTTGACCAAACATTCCCATGATTCCTAGAGCCAGGCTCGGCAACGGCAGGATGACGATGATCCAGGCGGCCGATTCCGGGGTGGCTCCGAGAGTTGAAAGCAGGAGCAATGCAACAACGGTCGACAGCACAACACCGAATGCCAAGCCAGGCACACCCTGAGGCAGGATGCGCCAGAGGAAAGGAACATTCGGGAATCGATCCGCGAATAACCCGATGACAGCTGGCAACAAGAAGAAGATCGAGCCGATCCACGACTGCCATACCGGTCCGATGATGGCTCCTGTCACCAATACCCATATGCCGTAGGCGACGAGCAGCTTGAATACTCTTTGAACCATCGGCGGATCGGGCAATTCGCTCGGATTGATTCTGTTGAGACGGGCGGGGAACGCTCGCGTAACAAATTCTTCGAGAAGCACGCGCAGGAATGCAGCGCCCGTGATGATCAACCCAAAGCCAAGAACGTGGTTCGCAATGGACATGGTCAAACCAGCCACGGAAGGAAGCACGGCCACCATCGTTGCCACAGTTGTGCCCGCCATGAACGGTCCGACGGCAAGGTCAGTGATGCGTTCCCATGCTCCGGTGAAGTTGCTCGCGACGAGTTTTCGAACCGGTCGGAACGCCGTCATAATCAACGCCGGTCCGATAGTGATGAGCAAGATTCCGAACATCAATCGCAGCTCGTTAATGTCGGGCCAGCCGGTGTAAACCATGGCACCACCAACGAGGATGAGGCCACCAATCATTCCCGCGCCAGCATCGAGCACTCCGAGCACGGCAATAGAAACGAGCAGAATCCATCCAGTTGCGGCAAGTTCGCCGTGCGACTTGACCGTCGCGATGACGGCAAGAATCGCGGTTGCCAGGGGAAGCAGGAAGCTGAGGAAGCCGAACATCGCGCGTGAGTAGGCGCCATCGGTAATCAGTTTTGCGAGGAGTGGGCTCACTGGAGCGAGGCGCACGGCAGCACGGTGACTGAAACGATCGAAGGCAGCGAGCGCTCCGCCGGCGAAAATCGGTAGGCGGTCGCCCCAACCGGTGTGGTTCAGGGTGAGAGCGTCATTGCCCACATCGAGACCACCGAGGTCACCGCCACCTTCGCCCCCTTCACCACCAGCTGACTCTTCTCCAGCGCTCTCAGACCCGCCCTGGCGTCCGGCAGCCGCGGCTGCTCCGGCAACAGCGGCTGCCATTGCCGCTGCGAGTGCGGCCTGCGCTGAAACAGCGGCGACGCTCTCGGGTGAAGCCATCGCGTTAAACGGCGCAGGTGGGTCGGCATCATTTCCGGTTGCACCAAGTGCAGGGTTGGCCTTCGCACCTGCAACGTCAAAGTTGAGGCTGGGAGGCGCGAACAGATTCGCAATGACCTCGCCGAAACTCGGCACGGGGGAAACCGCATCTTTTTCAGTGGGCGTGACCGGCTCTGTTGGCTCGGTTTCTTCCACCGGCGGGGCGGAATCTGGCGAATCAGTAGAACCACCGGTTTGTTCACCGGTGTCGGTGGATGGCTGGGGGCTCGGTTCAGGCGTAGGTTCAGGCGTCGGAGGCACGACCGGAGTTGAAGGATCATCGGTGATGTTCACCGTCACATCTTCAGTGTCAACAACCGCGCTCGAATCAGAAAGCGTGTAGGTGACCGTGCGCGTCGATGGCGGGGCATCCGAAGTGTTTGCGTACGTCACAAGACGAGCGACCTTCTCCACCAAGGACGAGCTGATCACCGGGGTCATGACAAAGTCATCGAAACGGAATTCGTTAGCAGCCAACCTCGTCTGGCCACCAGCGGACGAATCCCATGCAGCTCCTCCAACCAGCACGATTCGGTACGTGCCGTCAGTGGGTACTACCGCTGAAGCGTTAGCCCAGTTGGTCGTCGCCGCACTTTCCTCGTATGTCAGTACGGGAGTCCATCGCTGGGTGTAGTCGGCGCTGCCGTCCGTGCGCACGAGCGCTGCCCACATCCGGTAGTGCGGGTTTCCGGTGCTTCCGCTTCCGTTACATCCACCACTCGTATCGCAGTTGCGGTACGAGAATGAAAGTCGGTCGCCCACATTCCCAGAGAACTCCTCCGAGTAAACGCCGATGCCATTGAACACGGTGTCTTGAGCAGTCACGTCGGCGTACATGTTCAAACGCAGAGTCAGGCGCTCATTGCCCGGGTTGGTCAGGTGAACGAGGTTGTTGGGGTTGTACTGCGGCACAGCATCCCAGTCGGCTCCTGGTGCCGTGGCATCACCGATAAAACTGCCGTCATCGTCCTGGTCCGGCGTCGTTCGATTCGTGAGGTTAGCCGTGCCTTCACGCGAGTCATAGGTTCGAATTCCGGCGATGGAATCGGTGCCCAATTTGATGCGTTGCTCGATTGGTGTCCAACCAGACAGCGAGTTCGAGTTGAAGTTGGTGTTACTCAGAAACGGGGCGTGAAAAGTGATTTTGAGCGGATTATTGGCACCTCCGTTCTTTACGCTGTCGACCTGGCCGATTCGCAAAGCATTGGTTCCATCACCGACGTAGACGATTCCGTCGCTAATGCTGACGACACCGTTCGTGGTCGTGGGTGCTAATTCAGTTTGCACTCCGAGCACGTCGTCGCTCGTCGCACTACCCGCCGCGATCTCGATGGAACCCGAAAAGTACGTGTCGCTGCCCGTGACGGATATCGACGAGGACAGTGCGGTTGCCGCATCGCCTTCATTGAGACTGAGGCTTCCGCCCCCGGCGAGGCCACCCCCGCTGGCAACTGCAGGTGACGAAACGGCGATCACGGCCAAACCAAGGGCTGATCCCGCGGCGAGCACCGCAGCGCGCATGCGCGTGCGCGTGAATCGGTTGAACATCGTTGCCCCTGAATGTTGTCCAGCACCACGGAGAGTGCCAGTTATCTTGCAATCAGGCTAGCTTTTCTACCCTGCCTAGAAAGCGGTCAGAAAAGTTGTGAGAGGGTAAAACACTTGTCTCACTCTTAGGCGATAACGATGACCGAATCCCCCGCGGCGACGTCGAACTCCGTCGCTTTTTCGGGGTTCAGGACAACCCCACTGCTGGTCTGTCGAGCGTTCGCAGCGACTCGAAAACCGATCACTGACTCACCTCTCTCGCGACCGGCTACAACAAGCTGGGCAAATGAGACTGTTTCACCTGGCGTGGCAAAGTGTTCGACCGATCGCATGTGAATAGCTGCGCCATCAGCATCGAGGAGGTCTTCCAAAACGGGAGACATCTCCGGGTTCTCGGCCAGCTGCGAAATGAGCAGGGCACCGAGTACATCGCTCACGACCAGGTCATCCGCTGAAGCAACGCGTGCCAAGGGAAGCAGAGTGGAGTCGAGAATTTCAGCCACGATACGAGTTTCTTGAACCGAGTTGGACTGGTCTTGGAACATGTGGTTCATCTGCATCATCGTCAGCAGAGTCTGCGAATCCGCTTCACTACGCGAGAGTGCATTTCGGTATCCAAGCACGATGATCTCGTCGTACTTGCGGCGCTCGGCAGCGGCAATGACCTCGTCGACATCACCCGAGATCGCGGCGTAGGAGACGGCGACGTTTCCAAATTTCAGGTTGGCCAGCTCGACTGGTTCAACAAACTTCGAGCGAGCAACAATGTGGATGCTCGAGCCCTTGGGCAAGTACTCGGAGAGGTAGGTCAGCACCGAACGACCCATCGACGACCATCCGATGACAAGCAAGTGTTTGGCGGCGGTTGAATCTTTGAACGCCTTGCGTTTCGGGGCGACGGCAGGTGTTGTCGGAATCGAAACACGCACAGTGGAGTCGTCGGTCGCGATGACAGTCAGGCGGTCACTCGGCGCGATGATGGTCGCCGGTGCCGGGTTGAGTGACGAACTCCCGTCAGCGTGCTGAATACCGATCACCGAGCTCCCGGCAAAGGCAAGCAGAGCATCGCCATAGGTCTTGCCAACGAGCTCGCCCGCTTGCGCGAAATAGAGTTCGTCGCCATCAAAGTCGAGCAGGTCGAGAACGACGGCTGCGAGACCAGGCTGGCGGCTAGCTTGTGCCGTAACTCGAGCGATGATGTCGTGCGAGCGCACCGAGCGCACTGCTCCGTCGGTTGCCGTGCGAAGAGTTTGCGCGACATGTGCGTCATCAATCTCGGCGATGATGGGCGGATGATGTGACCCTGTGTTGGCCCGTACGGCCAGCACCGTAGTCAAGATGTTCGCGTCGTTCGCTGTGTCATCGAGCACGATGATCGCACTCGCCTCACCAGGGTTAGCCCGCGACACTTCACTTGGGTTTGCCGGATTGCCCTTACGCGTGATGACACGAAGCTTGGCTTTTTTCTTTCCAAACAGGCGATCAGTGTGTGTTCGAATTTCGTCATCCATGGTCTGACGGTCTTTGTCTGCAAAAACGACGACGACCGGTTGGCGTTTGCTCTCTTGCGCAACAGCCAATTCGTCCAGAATCGGGAAGACACGTGGCGACCATCCCAGAATCAGCGTGTGACCGGTCTCGATGACAGGGCTCGTACCCTTGCTCAACTGGGCCATCGTGCGCTGAATCAGACTTGTGATGAAACCGATGACAGTACCGGTGACCGCGATAGCGATCGCCCAATACAGAACGCCAACAATTCGTTCAGCCCACGTGTCTTCGCCACCAAGGGAGAGAATCTTGCTGAAGGCTGCCCAGAACGTGTCGAAGTAAGTCGGGTGATCGCCAGATGTCTGGTTAAGCCACGTGATAGCAGCAAGAATCGCCTGGATGGCGGTCATGGCCACGGCAAGAACGATCATCGACAAGAAGATGAAACCGACGAAACGCTTCTTGCTGCCGAGCGCGTTGTCGAATGCGTAGCGGATGCGGGTCCACAGCCCTCGCTTGGATTTTGTTTGCGTGCCCTCGGTACCGAGGGTTCCCTGACCGTAGTTACGTTCTGGTTCTGACATTCGCTGCGCTCTCTACCGTTGTTAGGCTTTCAATGTTAGAGGTAGTCCCCGCGCAACGACAGACGCAACAAGGGTAAAGTTGTGGGGCAGCACACGGAAGCCTCCAGTTGCCGTCCACCTGGACCTTTCCCCTCACTGGAGCTTTATGCGCACTCGTTTTGTTGCCCCCACTGTTCTCGCCGCCGTCGGCGCCGCTGCGATGTTGACTCTTTCCGGATGCGCGCCCGCGCCCGCACCCACTCCAACGTCATCGACCTGCACGGGAGTGCACGTCGTCGTGAACTTTGGCCTCCTCGGCGAATCGACGACGAGCGCTGACATCAATGCCTGCTCTGCCCTGGCATCGGGAACCACAACCGTGTCGGATGCCCTCGCCGCAGTCTCCGTGAGCACCGAGGGCACCGCAAAATATGGCGATCAGGTTGTTTGTCGAGTCAATGGCGCTCCCGCTGCCGATAAACCGTTTACGGTTCCGGGCCACAAGCCGTACGCCGAAACATGCGCGACCATGGCTCCCGAATACGCCTACTGGTCGCTCTGGGTGAAAAAAGGGGCCGGTGAATGGGAGTACGCCAGTGAAGGTGTTTCGGCTCAGAAAGTTGCACCCGGCGACTCCATCGGCTTGGTCTTCACTACTGGCGGCGCAACCCCTACCCCGATTTCGTAGCCTGGGCTGACAGATGATTCACCGTTCGCACTCCCGATGGGCTCCGCTTCGCGGCGCACTGTGGTTTGCGTTCGGGTTCGTTGCGCTGCGCCTGCTCTATCGCGTGGTGTTCTTAGGAGCCAGCGGCTCAGGTGTCGTGCTCTGGAACGGTCGACCCATTCACCTCGATGGACCTTTTCGATTCATCTCGATCTTTGGTCCCATCACAACCGGTGGATTGTGGTCGTCTTTCATTGATGCCCTGCCTTTCGCGCTCGGCATCGTGGCTTGCGGCTTAGCCTTTTCTCTGCTCGACGTGCGCAGGTTTCTTGCTCTAGCCTCACGAGCACGTCTAGCCCGAGGCATCCTGACTGCCCTCGCCATCGGTGTCAGCACCTACCCTGCGTTGGTGACGACGTGGCGATCGATGCGTCAGATACACCGACTGCGCCGAGAGCGTGGCGGGTTCTCAACGCTCGGCCCGCTTTTTGAGCGCACCCTTGAGCGCGCATCCACGCTCGGCGCCAGCATGGAAGCTCGAGGATTCACGCGTCGGCGTCACGATGTCGAACTCGACTGTGCGACTCCCCTGTCGATTCGCAACCTCGAGCTCAACTGCGACCTCGGCGATTTCGTACTGCTCACCGGCGCGACCGGCTCGGGCAAAACCACCCTCCTTCGCTCGATCGTTGGGCTCGTGCCAATGGACTCTTTGGGGCAAATCCTGGTCGGGGGCGAAGACCGCGCAGCCATGCCCATTGCCGGAAGTGCCGGCTTCATTGGGTATGTTCCGCAGAATGTTCGAGACTCGTTTGTGGCGACAACCGTTCGCGAGGAACTTGCTTTTGGC
>JBDKLU010000123.1:0-4791 GCA_039795475.1 Actinomycetota bacterium
GCTTCGACCAGGTCACCAAGCAGTAGTTTTCTAATCCACCGCCGCCTCGTGGCGCGCGGGAGAATTCACCAACCGGTGGGTTCGAACCCCAAAGAAAGATAAAGAAATGGCACCGAAAAAGAAAGTCACGGGTCTGATCAAGCTTCAGATCAAGGCTGGAGAAGCAAACCCGGCTCCGCCCGTTGGTCCCGCACTGGGTCAGCACGGCGTGAACATCATGGAATTCTGCAAGGCGTACAACGCTGCAACAGAAGGCCAGCGCGGAAACATCATCCCAGTCGAGATTTCGGTCTACGAAGACCGCTCGTTCGACTTCATCCTCAAGACGCCTCCGGCAGCTCGTCTCATCCTTAAGGCTGCAGGCGTTGCTAAGGGATCGGCTACCCCCCACACCGTTAAGGTCGCAAAGCTCACTCAGGCACAGGTTCAGGCCATTGCCGAGCAGAAGATGGCTGACCTCAACGCGAACGACATCGAGGCCGCGAAGCTCATCATCGCCGGCACCGCTCGTTCCATGGGCATCACGGTAGAGGGCTAAGGGAGAAGATCATGGCTAAGAAGTCAAAGGCATACGAAGCTGCCCTCGCAAAGATCGAAGCGGGCAAGTTCTACACCCCCACCGAAGCTGTTGCTCTCGCTCGCGAGACCGGCTCGGCTAAGTTCAACTCGACCATCGAGGTTGCCGTCAAGCTTGGCGTTGACCCTCGTAAGGCTGACCAGATGATCCGTGGCACGGTAATCCTGCCCCACGGTACTGGTAAGACCGCACGCGTCGTTGTTTTCGCAACCGGTCCCGCTGCTGAAGCTGCACTCGCAGCTGGCGCAGACGAGGTTGGTGGCGACGAGCTGATCGAAAAGATCGCCGCTGGTTACACCGCGTTCGACGCAGCTGTTTCGACCCCCGAGCTCATGGGTAAGGTTGGTCGTCTCGGTAAGGTCCTCGGTCCGCGTAACCTCATGCCGAACCCCAAGACCGGCACCGTGACCCCGGATGTTGCTAAGGCAGTTTCCGAGATCAAGGGCGGAAAGATCGAGTTCAAGGTCGACAAGCACTCAAACGTTCACTTCATCGTTGGCAAGGCTAGCTTCACCGCTGAGCAGCTCAACGAGAACATCACGACTGCTCTCGACGAGATCGTTCGCCTCAAGCCGTCTTCGGCTAAGGGCCGCTACATCCAGAAGGGTGCTGTCTCGACCACGTTCGGTCCTGGCATCCCCCTCGATGTTGCATCGATCTAATCAAGCACTCACAAAAGGGCTCGCCACACGGCGGGCCCTTTTGCTTTGCCTGTGTTGGACGAGACCGGCCGTAGGCTGGCGGAGTGGAAATCGTGATTAGGCGTGCAACCGTAAGTGACGCCGACGTTTTGGCAGACCTGGCTGCCGAAACATTCAAACTGGCATGCCCGCCATATCACACGCCCGAAAACATCGCGCTGCATCTTGCCGAGGTGCTTTCGGTTGAAAACTTCGAGGACTACGCGACAGAAGAGGAGTACGACCTCTTTGTGGCGGAACAGGGCGGGCGCATCCTTGGGTTTTCACTGCTCGATGCTCTGCTTTGCGACGACGAAGAAGTTGAGCCCCTGCTTTCACACGCGCAGCCGAGCATGGAACTGAGCAAGCTGTACGTGCACCCCGATGGGCACGGAACGGGTATTGCGGTGAAACTGTTCGAAGCTGTTCAAGAAGCCGCTCGCGATCGTGACGCGGCTTCGCTGTGGCTGACCGTGTGGGAAGAGAACGCTCGTGCACTCGCCTTCTACGCCAAGCAAGGATTCGCCCCCGTAGGCAATCGCGACTACCCGGTTGGCGATCTCGTCGACCACGACCTGGTGTGCCTGAAGGTATTCTCGAAGAGTGATTGAGCAGCGTCCGCACATCAAAGCCATTCCGGGATACAAGCCCGGAAAGTCAACCGTCGACGGTTGGGATGGCCCGGTCTACAAGCTTTCGTCCAACGAGAACCCGTACCCGCCGCTGCCCTCTGTGATCGAGGCGATGGCCGACTCCATCGCGCACATGCATCGCTACCCGAACATGGCAGCTCCCGCGCTCACGGAGATGCTCGCCGAACGCTACGGGGTGACGACCAACAACATCGCTTTCGGTGGCGGATCGGTCGAAGTGGCTGCGCAGCTGATTCGCGCATTCGCAGGTGCTGGCGACGAGGTTATGTACGCCTGGCGCTCGTTTGAGGCGTACCCGATTCTCACGCGCTCGGCTGGCGCGACCCCGGTTGAGGTTCCCCTCACGGTTGACCTGCACCACGACCTGCCGGCCATGCTCCGCGCAATCACCGATCGCACCCGAGTGATTTTCATCTGCACTCCGAACAATCCGACAGGCACGGTTGTTGGTCACGACGAGCTGCGCGAGTTCATCGCGCAGGTGCCCCAGCGCATCCTTGTTGTTGTCGATGAGGCATACGTTCACTTCCAGGATGACCCGAACGCAGCTCGCGGAATCGACTTGTTCCGCGAGTTCGACAACGTCGCGGTGCTGCACACTTTCTCGAAGGCCTACGGCCTTGCCGGCCTACGTCTGGGTTACGCGATCGTGCGCGATGACGTAATGGACGGTCTGCGCAAGGTCGCGATGCCGTTTGCAGTTACCGACATTGCCCAGGCTGCCGGTGTTGCTTCGTTGCAGGCCGAGGATGAACTGCAGGCTCGCGTTGACACCCTAATTGCTGAGCGCGCTCGCGTGACCGCTGCGCTCAAAGCGGCAGGCTGGCCGGTCATTGACTCTCAGGCGAACTTTGTCTGGCTCGACCTGGGTGAAGTGACCGACAAGATTCAGGACAAGCTCTCGAAGGGCGGGATCATTGCTCGCCCGTTCTCACGTGACGGCATCCGTATTTCGATTGGTGATGCGACCGCGAACGACGCGATGCTCGCTGTTATTGGCCGACTGTCAGACCACGTGAAGAGCTGCGGCTAGTTACCCGTTTGGCGGCGAATGATCTCAGTGATGAGGTGATTGGCCACATTGACGAGGTGCTCAATCATGGCCTCGTCGCGTTCGATCCAGACGTGCTCGGGAGTATCTGAAACGGGCACGAAGTTTTCGTGCTTTTCCCAGACGAAGAGCGTGCGTTCGGCGCCGAGCACGTACTGCTGCCACTGCACCTGACGCATGTAGTTGTCGGGGATGACATCCCAGCCGTTTTTCGTGGTTTTGATTTCGGCGAGCATAAGCGTTCCGTCGATAACGGAGACGCCGTCGGGCGTTGCGAGGTGACGGGCTTCGCCATCGGCGTGAAAAAGCGCGCTCGAAGATTCAATGCCGAAGTTCTCGAGCACCCACGCAGCAATGACGGGCTCGCGGTCGATGCCGTGCTGAGTCCACTTGTTGCCGCGGAACGGGTCGCCGTGAATTTTCTTGGATGCGGCCTCGAGCATTGTCGAGCGGTCGGTGATCTTGGAGACCTCGGTGGCTGTGACTCCGCGGCGACGAGCAGCAAGCCATTCAGCGCGGTTGGTGCCGTCAACGACCATGCGCGAGAGGTAGTCGTTCGTCGCAACCGTCATAGGGACTATTCTTGCCAGCGGTCCTGACACTCAGGCACATAGCGCGCCGAGCAATCAAACACTGATGTGTTTTGCGACCCGTACTTAGGCGGCTTGGAACGACCGCTTCGAGAATCCGACGCGGTATCCGTCGATTGTTGACTCAACTCCGGCTTCAGGATTCGCTGACGCACCAAGCGTGACAAAGAGCGGAATGAAGTGCTCGATGGTCGGGTGTGCGTAGGGCATGCCCGGTGCCTCGGCCTTGAAGTTCAGCAGGGTCTCGATATCGCCCGACTCGAGGGCTTCACGTGCCCAGGTGTCGAAGTCGCTCGACCATGCTGGCACATCGCCAAACATCATCTCGCGGGTCAAGAACTGCAGGCCGTGGGTCATAAATCCAGAACCAACGATGAGCACACCCTCGTTTCGCAGTTCTTGCAATCGCCGCCCAATCTCCAGCAGCTTGGCCGGATTGTTGGTCGGCATGCTCAACTGCAAGACAGGGATGTCCGCCATCGGGTACATGATCTTCAGAGGTACCCAGGCGCCGTGATCGAGGCCGCGGTCGGGAGCTTGGTGAAGTGGCTCGTTATCGGGCATGAGCGCGCCAACCTTGGCAGCCAGATCGGAGGAGTCGGGGGTTTGGTAGAGCATTTGGTAGTAGCGCGGGTGGAATCCACCGAAGTCGTAGACCAGGTTCGTGCGAGCAGCCGAACCAGAGATCATGATGGGCGCGGCTTCCCAGTGGGCACTGACCGCAAGAATTGCCTTCGGTTTGGGCATGCGTTGCCCCCACTCGAAAAGCTCGTCGATCCACTCGGCGTCATCGAACAACGGGGGAGCGCCGTGGCTCAGGTACAAAGCTGGAAGGGGCCCGTCGGCCTCGGTCCACTCGCGCTGTTGAGCACTGCGTTCGAGCGCTTTCGGCAGGAACGTGTCGAAAGCGCCTGCTGGATCGGCTGGGGTCATCCAGTTCTTCATGTGGTCAGTAACCCTCCCTTAGCTGAAGTTATTCCCAAAGCCACTTCATAGGAACTTCATAGACTTCTGTCGCACACTAGGAACGTGACTGAGAACATGACTGACGCACCGGTACGTTTTACCCGCCCCGACGGCACGCCCGTTCGGGTGCTGGTCGTTGACGACGAACCCTCGCTCACCGATCTGCTGTCGATGGCGCTCAAGTATGAGGGCTGGGACATTCGCACGGCAGCCGACGGCACATCCGCGCTCGCCGTTGCCCGAGAATTTCGCCCCGACGCCGTCGTGCTCGACA
>JBDKLU010000124.1:0-3149 GCA_039795475.1 Actinomycetota bacterium
GGCTTTGGTTCTGGTGGTTCACACTTGCCTCAGCCGGAGTGGTTTGGCGAGTACTCGGTCGAAGCTGAAGACGGTGTCGAGGGCTCGACCCTTGAGTATTACCGTGCGGCCATTGCACTGCGTAAGCAGCTGCAAACCGCTGAGCAGCTCGAATGGCTCGACAGCCCGGCTCGCACGCTTCACTTCGCGCGTCCGAACGGCTGGCAGTCGTTTACCAACTTCAGCGCCGGCAAGGTGCCGGTGCCTGCAGGCAAGGTTCTCCTTTCCAGCCGTCCGCTCAAGGACGGACTTGTCCCTAACAACACGACCGTTTGGATTCAGGCCTAATGACTCTCTCAAACGACAAGAACTGGTGGCGCCAGGCCGTCATTTACCAGATCTACCCCCGCAGCTTCGCTGACTCGAACGGCGATGGCATCGGTGACCTCAAGGGCATCACCTCGCGCGTCGACTACCTGGCGTCGCTCGGTCTCGACGCCGTCTGGCTGAGCCCGTTCTACCCCTCGGCACTTGCTGACGGCGGATACGACGTCGACGACTACCGCGACGTCGACCCGAAACTTGGCACGTTGGCCGACTTCGATGAGATGATCGCGGCACTGCATGGCAAGGGCATCCGTGTGTTTGTTGACATTGTTCCGAACCACTCGTCGGATCGTCACGTGTGGTTCCAGGAGGCGCTGGCCTCCGAGCCCGGCTCTGCTGCGCGCAACCGCTACATCTTCCGTGACGGTAAGGGCCCTAACGGCGACGAACCGCCCTCGGACTGGCCATCGCACTTCGCGCCACGCGCGTGGACTCGCACCACCAACCCGGATGGAACGCCAGGTCAGTGGTACTGCCACCTGTTTGCTCCCGAGCAGCCAGACTTCAACTGGGACAACCAAGAGATTCACGACGACTTCAAGAAAACTCTGCGTTTCTGGTCTGACCGTGGCGTAGATGGGTTCCGCATTGACGTTGCTCACGCCCTCAAAAAGGATCTCTCAGAGCCACTGCGCAGCAAGCCGGCAATCGTCGATTTTGACAACCCTCTCAGCGGCGATGACCCACTGTTCGACCGCAACGATGTTCACCAGATTTACCGTGAATGGCGTGAGGTCTTCAACGAGTACGACCCGCCCCGCGTTGCTGTTGCCGAAGCATATGTGCGTGCTGAGCGCCGCGTTCTCTACGCAAAGCCCGACGAGCTCGGCCAGGCGTTCAACTTCGACCTGCTTGAGTCACCGTGGGATGCCGAAAAGTATCGCGCTGACATCGACTTCAACGTCAAGCTAGCCGCCGAGGTTGGATCATCGTCCACCTGGGTGATGTCAAACCACGACAAGGTTCGCCACGCGAGCCGCTTTGGTCTGCCTGCGGGTACCGACCGTGTGCAGTGGTTGCTCAGTGAAAACGCGGGCAACGTGCTCGACATGGAACTCGGCACTAAACGCGCGCGTGCAGCGAGCTTGTTGCAGTTGGCTCTGCCTGGCGCATCCTACGTTTACCAGGGTGAGGAGCTCGGTCTTCACGAGGTGTGGGACATCCCGCTCGATGAGATTCAAGACCCGCAGTGGGAGCGCAACCTGCGAGTGAACAAGGGGCGTGACGGATGTCGCGTGCCGCTGCCCTGGACAAGCACCGGTTCTTCGTTTGGTTTTGGTACGGGTGGATCGCACCTGCCTCAGCCGGCGTGGTTTGCTGACTACTCGGTCGAAAAAGAGTCCGGCGACCCAGCCTCGACCCTCGAGATGTATCGCACGGCTGTCGCCGCCCGTAAGCAGTTGCTTTCCGGAGAAGACTTCGCTTGGGGTGCACTCGACGGGGGAGCGGTCCTCGATTTCGAGCGTGGAAACGGATGGCGTTCCATCACGAACTTCGGCGCTGCTCCGGTCGAACTCCCCGAAGGTGAGATCGTTGTGCTGAGCTCGCCGTTGGTCGATGGAAAGCTCGACACCGACTCCACTGTGTGGCTGCGTACCGCCTAGTCATTTCCTAACACTCCCGCGGAATTCCGGGGTTTGTTGGTGGCTCAACGTACCGTAGAGGCATGGCCACGGGTACCAAGAAAACCGCGCGCGCGTCAACGCGTGCGCGAAAGGGCGCAGCTTCGACTTCGTCGAGTGCGCCCAAAAAGAGTGCCACCGGCGACCAGCAGTACACCGGCTTCGCAAAAGTCTGGATGACCATGGCCCACGTAGCTGGTGGTGCAGCCCGCATGCTCGGCCCTGAGAAGTTCTCTCGTGAAGAGCGCCGAGATGGTGTTCCTTTTGCCCTCGTGGTGCTCGCGATTGCTGGTGCCGTTGTGCAGTGGTTCCTAATCGCGAACCCCATCGCTCAAACGGTCAGTGACTGGAGCTTCGGCGGTCTTTTTGGAGTTATTTCCTTCGGGCTACCCGTCATCATGATTCTTCTTGCGGTGTGGCTGTTCCGTCACCCCAGCTCAGTGAACGACAACAACCGCATTGGTGTCGGGCTCGTCTTGTTCCTCCTCTCCGTCGCTGGCCTAGCTCACCTCTTCGGCGGGCAGCCTGCTCCGTCGGATCCAAACTCTTTGACTCGTTTGGCACACGCAGGTGGTCTTTTCGGATGGGTCATGGCTGGCCCTCTCGCCTCGGTCATCACGCCGTGGGGCTCAGGCGCTGTGATGTTTGCGCTCGCATTCTTGTCGATCCTCATCATGACCAAGACCCCTCCGACGCGCATTGGTCGTCGCCTCAAAGAGCTGTGGGCCTACCTCGTCGGCGGTTCTGCGGAGAACGCAAACGCGGATGCTCAGACCGGCGAAATCCTGTCGGATGAAGAAGCCAGCAAGCTGCCGTGGTGGCGTCGCAACTCGAGCCGCCGCGAAGAAGACCCCGCTTTCGACAGCCCCGTTGTTCGTGACGCTGACCTCACACCGACTCGCGAGTTTGACCCAGCCGAACTGGCCGTTGAGCTGACCAGAGCTGAAGAAGTTCTCGAAGAGATCGCTTCACCTGACGACACCGCGACCGCGCCGATTGTGATTCCGGCTGAGAACGACGTCGTTGAGAACGAAACCGCCGAGGTTGCACCGTTGACCTCTTCTCCGGTCGCCGCTGCTGGCCCATACCGACTGCCCGCCATGCACGTGCTCGCTGCTGGTCCGCCCGCGAAGGCGCGCTCTGCCGCCAACGACGAAGCCG
>JBDKLU010000125.1:0-6307 GCA_039795475.1 Actinomycetota bacterium
GGGGATAGCCCCACGGTGAATTTAACTCGGGCATGTAAGTGAAGTTCATGCCGTAGATTCCGGCGATGAGTGTCGGCGCGAAAATGATGGCCGCCCAGGATGAAATCTTTTTGACCTCTTCACCCTGGACGATGGAGGCCCGCGTCATGGCTGCCATCTGCTCGTTCTGTTCCTGAGTCACTCCGCCGAGGTAGACCATCTGAACGCGGGGTTTGCCGGCAACGTTTGAACCGACGTACCACGAGTCGCTGAATCGCATGAGCGTGGCGTCGGTGATCGAGTTGGCGTGGTCAACCCACTGTTGCTCGCCAGCTTCGGTCGGCTCGAACACCGTCGTGCCACGCTCGCGCATGTCACTGAGCATCTGCGCCATCCACTCGACTTGCACCTCGATGGTCACGACCACATTCGACAGGGGTGCCGGGCTGGCGGGGCCAGTCGCGGCGAACATGTTCGGGAATCCGGCAACGGCGAGACCGAGGTAGCACGAGGGGGCGTGTCCCCACTTGTCGGCAAGCTTGAGCCCGTTGCGGCCTTCGATATCGAGGCGCGTAAGGGTTCCCGTGATGGCGTCGAAACCCGTGGCCAGAATGAACATGTCGACTTCGTACTCACCGGCCGTCGTTTCGAAACCGGTCTCGGTGAGCCGCACGAGTTGCTCGTCACGCAGGTCGAGAAGCGTCACGTTGTCACGGGTGAACGTCTCGTAGTAGTTCGTGTCGATGCAGAGCCGTCGCGTGGTGATGTAGTGGTCGGGCATGAGCTTGTCGGCGAGCTCATCGTTGCCGACGCGCTCGCGAATCTTGGCACGAGCAAACTCCGAGGTGAAGTTGTTCGAGTCGAGATCGACCGGGATGTCGGTCATCGTCGAGGCGAACCTCATCGGGCTTCCGTAGTTGTAGGTCTTTTCCAGCTCAGCCCGGGCCTGCTCGGCACCCAACTCGGCAAAACTCTTGCCAACGGATTCGGTCACGCAACCCAGCGCGGAGGCGCGTGCCTCGGCGCGGTAACCCGCGTAGTCGCCCTTGACCTCGGCGATGCGCTCGGAAGTGAGGGGCTTGTTGCGCGCGGGCAGCGAGTAGCTCGGTGTGCGCTGAAGAACATAGAGGTGATCGGCGGTCTCGGCCGCGATGGGAATGACCTGGATTCCCGATGATCCGGTTCCGAGCACGGCAACCTTCTTGCCAGCGAAGCTCACCGGCGAGTGTGGCCAGGTCGCGGTGGTCAGAAGTTCTCCGCGGAACGAATCCATGCCGGGAATATCGGGAATCTTGGGGGTCGAAAGAATGCCGGTTCCCCACACGACGAAACGCGCACGCACGTCGGCGCCACTCTTGACGCGAACGGTCCAGGTCGCGCTCGCATCATCCCAAGCCGCGCCGGTCACCTCGGTGTCGAAACGAAATAGGGGATTGATGTCGAGCTTGTCGGCAACAAATTCGAGATAGCGAAGGATGTCAGGTTGGGCGGGGAACTTCTCCGTCCAAGTCCACTCCTGCTGAATTTCGTCGCTAAACGAATACGAGTAATCGAGACTTTCCACATCGCAGCGCAGTCCGGGGTAGCGGTTCCAGTACCAGGTTCCGCCGACACCACTGCCGCGTTCCAGGCCAACGACCGAGAATCCCAACTCGCGCGCTTTGTGCGCCATATAGATACCGGTGAACCCGGCGCCGATCACGGCAACGTCAACAACTTCTGCGGGGGACTCACCGCTGTATTGGTCCTTCAACTGTATTGCTCCTTCAACCCAGCCACGACTATGTGGATGTGATTTCATCTTGGGTTGCCTGCCGCTCGCATACTTGGCGACTTCTGCATCCGTTGTTGGGATTAAGTGCAGAACTCCCCGCTCGCCTAGACAGAGCGGCGCCGAGACCTTTTTACTAAGAAGCATGAAAACCACCGCCGCAGTTGCGTTTGAACCCGAAAAGCCGTTGACCATCACTGAGCTCGAGATGGATGAGCCTCGCACCGGTGAGGCGCGCGTGCGCATGGTCGCCAGTGGTGTGTGCCACACCGACGCGATCGTTCGCGACCAGTGGTACCCGACCCCGCTTCCCGCCGTGCTCGGGCACGAGGGTGCCGGTGTCGTCGAGGCGGTCGGGCCTGGCGTGACCAAGGTTGAAGTCGGCGACCACGTGTTGCTGAGCTTTGACTACTGCGGTCACTGCGCTAACTGCTCGTCGGGCAAGCCCGGTTACTGCGAGAACATGTTCGCGGCCAATTTCGGTGGTCGTCGCGGCGATGGTTCGACCTCGTACACCCACAACGGTGAGCCCGTGTCCTCGCACTTCTTTGGCCAGAGCTCTTTCGCGAACTACGCGAACGTGCCGGTCAACTCGATGGTCAAGGTTCCCACGTCGGCGCCGCTCGAACTTCTCGCTCCGCTCGGTTGTGGAATTCAGACCGGTGCCGGTTCGGTGCTCAACGTTCTGCAGCCCGAAGCTGGCTCGTCCTTCGCCGTGTTTGGTGCAGGGGCTGTCGGCCTCTCGGCCCTCATGGCTGCCGTCATTGCCAACTGCACAACGATCATCGCGGTGGATGTTCACGACAGCCGACTCGAGTTCGCCAAGTCACTCGGTGCAACACACACGATTAACGCGGCCAAGGTGGATGTCATCGAAGAGATCAAGAAGATCACCGGGGCTGGCGTGCAGTTCGCGCTCGAGACCACCGGCGTTCCGGCCGTCTTCTCGAACATGACCTATTGCTTGGCTCCCCGCGGTCACGCGGTCGTGGTCGGCGCTGCTGCCATCGGCACAAACGCCAACTTCGATATTGGATCGCTACTGCCGCTCGGCATCAAGGTGCAATTCGTGGTCGAGGGCGACTCGGTTCCATCGCAGTTCATCCCGAAGCTCGTCGACCTTTACGAAAAGGGACTGTTCCCGTTCGACAAGCTCATCAAGACGTACCCGTTCGCCGAGATTAACCAGGCGTTCGATGATTCGGCAGCGGGCAAGACCTTCAAGCCCGTGGTGGTCTTTTAGCGCACCACTCTTGACTCTGGGCGAATGTATGCGAAACTGTATACGATTTGTCGGAGTGCGGAGAAGCCTTCGACGCCCGTAACTGCGTGAGTCTCGTGGAGGTGTGCGTGTTGGAAGAGTCCGTTGCCCTACAACCAAAGGTCGATGTCGTCGTCGTGGATGATTTCGCAACTTGGACGAAGCTTGTCTCGCAGTCATTCGTTCCGCTCGAGGTGACGAGCGGGCATGTCACCGGATTCCACGGACGCATTCGCTCGCGCCTCATGGGTGATGTTTACATTTCAGAAATCACGGCGACCGAGCACCAGGTGCACCGCACACCGCGACTGATCGCTGCTGGTGACCGCCCCTACTTCAAGCTGTCGCTCCAACTCGCTGGCACCGGACTTCTGTTGCAAGACGGCCGTGAGGCGATTCTCTCGCCCGGAGATATTGCCGTTTATGACACCAACCGGCCCTACACGTTGACCTTTGACGGCGACTTTCGTTCGCTCGTGGTGATGTTCCCGCATTCGCTGGTTGACCTGCCCGCCGAGTCAATCTCGCAGATCACTGCCACGCGCATCCCCGGCGATGAGGGCATCGCAAAGCTCGTTGTCCCGTTCTTGTCGCACCTCGCCCGCAATATGGATCGGCTATCCGGACGCAGTGGCATGCGACTCATGAACAACACAATCGACCTCGTCGCGACGGTTCTTCACGCTCAACTCGATGCACACAGCGACGATTCGGGTCACAGTCACCGTGCCGCACTGATCAAAGACGTGCACTCCTACATCGATGAGCACCTTGCCGAGCCGGGCCTCAACCCGGGCCAGATTGCTGCTGCCAACTTCATCTCGACGCGCCACTTGCACGGCATCTTTAGAGAGCAGGGCGTCACCGTCTCGGCGTGGATTCGCACTCGCCGCCTTGAGCACTGCCGCCGCGATCTCGGCGACCCGCTGCTGGCAAACAAGCCGGTTTCATCGATTGCGGGTCGCTGGGGATTCGTTGACGCCTCACATTTCAGCCGACTGTTCCGCTCAACTTTCGGCGAGGCCCCGACAGATTTTCGGGAGCGATCGTTGGCGATGCTCGCCACAGCGTCGGTCGCTTAGATAGTTCATTCACTGAACCTTTTCACTCAGTGAAACGGTTGTTACATAACCGTTACCCTTCAATAGTTGGTATCGCGCGTCGCGTCACAGGGGCGCAAAGTCGCGAAAACCCGCGTGTTTTCGCGACTGTTGACCGGTCTTCACGCATAGTCAACCCGTTTACCCCCATTGACAAGTCGTTGACTTTTTCAAGCGTTTAGAGTTGTCTCAATACATGCGGTGAAGTGGAGAGGCTTCGCTGACGATTCTTGCGATGAGGCAAAGGCTAGCGCCCGCTATTCACCGCAGATGTCGATCAGCACGGCTGACCTTCGGATCCGCAGGTTGAAGATCTTCTTCAATCCCCAGGAAACGTGGCACACGGATGTGTCACATAACCGAGAGGCAATAAACAATGCGCATTTCCAAGAAGGCTGTTGCAGCTGTCGGCGTTGCCGCGCTTGCTGCAATGGCACTGACCGCGTGTTCGGGCGGTGGCGGCGGAGCTGCTACTGGTACCCCGATCAAGGTCGCTGCAATTTCCGACACCAAGTCGTTCCCCGAAGCAGCTCAGGTTGCTAAGGGTTACTTCGACCGCTACAACGAAAACGGTGGCTTCAACGGTCGCCCGATCGAGCTCACCATCGTCGACGCACCGACCGGTGACGCTGCTGCTGCTGTAGCTGGTGCTACCGACTCGATCAACAACAAAGACATCGTTGCCATGGTTGGCTCCTCCACCTTCGGTGAGTGTGCCATCAACCACGCTGCATACGAGGCTGCAGGAATGGTTTCCTACACCGGTGTTGGTGTTGACCTTTTCTGCTTCACCACCCCGAACATGGCCGCTGCTAACAACGGTCCGTTCTTCGACATCTACGCAACCGCATGGAACGCAGTGAAGGATGGCGCTAAGGCTCCTTGCTTCGTTGCTAACTACGCAACCCCGGATGCACAGTTTGCTTACGACGTCGTTGTAAAGAACATCACCGAGGTAACCGGCGTTCAGTGGGCAGCTGTCAAGAACATCGCTCAGAAGCCCGACAACAACTACTCGGCAGAGGTTATCTCGGCCCTTGGCGCCAAGTGTGACGCCATGGTCTTCGGTGGCGTTCACCCGGTTGTTGCAGCCATGATTGGTGTTCTCAACGAGCAGGGTGCAACCGACCTTCCGGTCTACGTCCAGACCTCGTGCTACGACGCAGCATTCCCGACCGAGCCCGCAGTTCAGGCTCACAAGGGCAAGGTTTCGGTTCCTGCTGAGCTCGCCGTTCAGGATGACCCTGCAAACGAAGACATGAACAAGCTCATCGCTGACGGATACGTCACCGCTGGTGACACTTGGTCGTACTCGTTCATGCAGACCGGTTACCTGTCGGCTCTCGCCTTCATCACCGCTCTGGGCAAGGTCGAGGGTGACATCACCCGCGAGGCTGTAACCACTGCATCGCAGTCGGACGCAACCTGGCCGCTCAAGAACGGCATGTGGGGTAACGAGTGGGTCTTCGGTTCCGGTCAGACCCACCAGGCCAACAGCTCGGTTTACCTTGCTGAAATTGACCCTGGCTCGGGAGTCTGGACCTCAAAGGGTCCGTGGACTCAGGCTGCTGACATGAAGTGGACCGACATCGTTCTTCCCCAGTAATGAGGAATAACTGATCCACGGTGTGCGCCGAGGGCACGAGTGCTCTCGGCGCACACTCATCAGCAGTGAATAACTGCCAGCAGTACAAATAGCAAGTTTCAGGAGTTTCAAATGAATCTGTTGCCACAGATAGTCGCAGGACTCACACCTGGCGCGTTTTTCGCGATCATCGGTGTTCTGCTCACGCTTATGGCGCAACTGACCCGCGTGGTCAATTTCTCGCAAGTCGCCTTCGGAATGTTCGGTGGCTTCGTCGGCATGTGGCTGGAGACCGGCCGCAATCATCTTCCCGTCTGGCTTGGCGCCATCATCGCCGTCATCGTCACGGCGGCTCTCTCCGCGATTGTCGGATGGATTATCGCAACCTGGTTGCCCAACGCCCAGGTTGCCACTCGCTCTGCAGTGACAGTGTCGTCACTCTTGATTCTTGTCGCGGTGGCATCGGTGCTCTTCGGTGCATCGCACAACAACTACCAGCCACTGCTTCCTACGCTTCCACTCGCTTCGTTTGAAGTCGGTGGTTCGCTGATTACCATTACCTACAACCTGGTGGCCCTGCTCGCGCTGGTGTTTGCCACAGTGATTGTTCT
>JBDKLU010000126.1:0-3017 GCA_039795475.1 Actinomycetota bacterium
ATGCGCACAAGCGGTTGACGGTAACACCAGACACACTCGTCGGAAAACCCGCGAGCAGAGCTCCAAATCGCGCGACATTGCGGTTGTCTTCGCCGGCTTGGTTAGCGTCACCGAAAATCACGTCGGTGATGCGAGCAGGGTCGAGACCCGCGCGTTCGACGCTAGCCTTCATCACAACTGCTGCGAGGTCATCTGGACGAACATCCGCCAGCTTGCCGCCGGCGCGACCGAAGGGGGTGCGCACCGCGTCATAAATAACTGCGTGAGTCATCGTGCGTCTCCTTTGCCTGCCGTGCCATCGATCAGAGCGAGTCCGGTAAGCGCGACTATCTCGTCAAAAGTATTGTCGCCGAACAACTCGGTGACGGCAAAGGTTCCGGCCTGAACATCAAAGATCGCGTAGTCGGTGTACACACGTGAAACACAGCCGACCCCGGTCAGTGGGTATGAGCACGACTCCACGAGTTTCGACTCCCCCTGCTTGGTCAGCAGGTCAGTCATGACGTAAACAGACTTGGCCCCGATGGCGAGATCCATTGCTCCACCGATCGCGGGAATCGAGCCTGGTGCACCGGTCGACCAGTTGGCAAGGTCACCATTCTGTGCCACCTGAAACGCACCGAGAACACACACGTCGAGGTGGCCACCGCGCATCATCGCGAACGAATCAGCGTGGTGGAAGTAGGCAGCGCCCGGCTGCTCGCTAACTGCCTGCTTGCCCGCGTTGATAAGGTCGGGATCAACCTGATCGACAGCCGGAGATGCACCCATTCCGAGCATTCCGTTCTCGGTGTGCAGGATGATTTCCAGATCCGTCGGAAGGTAGTTGGCAACGAGCGTCGGTGCGCCGATGCCGAGGTTTACGAAAGACCCCTCGGGAATATCGGCAGCGATTCTCGCGGCAATCTGGTCACGCGTGAAGACGGTGGTCATCGGTCACCTCCTTCTGACGCGGTCAGCGGTCGACCTTCGAGGTCAACGCCTCCAACGAACTCGCCATTGTTCAACCAGCGGCGCTCGCCAACAACGACAACGCGGTCGACAAAGATTCCTGGAGTAACGACCGACTCGGGGTCGAGGGTTCCGAGCTCGACTAGCTCGTCGACCTGAACGATGGTGGTCTTTGCGGCGGTCGCCATGATTGGCCCAAAGTTACGAGCCGTCTTGCGATAAATCACGTTGCCCCAGCGGTCAGCCTTGTAAGCACTGATGAGAGCGAAGTCTGCCTTGATCGGGTACTCGAGCAGGTAAGTGCGACCGTCGATGACGCGCGACTCTTTTCCCTCGGCGAGTTCTGTGCCAACAGCAGTGGGCGAGAAGAAGGCACCCACACCGGCGCCAGCTGCACGGATGCGCTCAGCAAGGTTGCCCTGAGGAACCAGCTCAAGCTCGATCTTGCCTTCGCGGTATAGCCCATCGAAAACCCACGAGTCTGACTGCCGAGGGAACGAACAAATGATCTTGCGCACCCGGCCGTTTGCAAGCAGGGCTGCAAGACCAGTGTCACCGTTGCCGGCGTTGTTGTTGACGATCGTCAGGTCTCGGGCACCTTGAGCAATGAGTGCGTCGATGAGCTCGACCGGCTGTCCCGCACGGCCAAACCCACCAATCATGACGGTTGCTCCGTCGGGGATGCCCGCGACGGCCTGGCTTAAATTTGGGACGCTTTTATCAATCATGAATATTCCTAATGAATTCCGTGATGAGCGTAGCGACCCGCTCAGGTTGCTCCACGACAGCTTGATGAGCAGCGTCGGGAACTACTTCGAGCTTACCGCGCAATACCGTTCCAGCAATGTAGCTGGCCTGTTCGACAGGTGTAACGACGTCGTTTTCTGCCGCGAGCGCGAGCGTCGGCACGTCGATCCCTCGAAGCCACTCTCGCGCATCAAAAGAACTTAGGGCTTCGCATAATCTCGCGTAACTTCTTGAGTCTGTGGTCTCGAGCTCAGCCAGCATCGATGCCACGACTTCGGGCCGGTCATTGATGAACAGCGGGGAAAACCAACGACTAGGTGTCGCTTCAATGATCGCGCCTAGCCCGGTCGATTCAACGAGTTTGGCGCGATCAATCCAAGCACCGGACTCACCGATTTTCGCGGCTGAGCATACGACGGTCAGTGACGACAATCGTTCGGGTGCGAACCTTGCTAATTCAAGTCCGACTGCTCCACCGATTGACTCTCCTGCGTAATGAAATTTTGTTATTCCCTCGGCATCCGCAATTTCCAACACCGACTGCGCCAGCATCGTCATGGAGATGGCTCCGCCTGCCACGGGCGACCCCCCATGTCCCGGGAGATCCCAGGCGTAGACGTGGAAGTCATCGTCGAGTGATTGCCGCGCCTGATCCCACAGGCGCGAAGTGGTGCCCAAGGACGGCCCGAGGATGAGGACTTCTCGCCGAGAAGACTCGCGCGAGTTTTTGTCAGATGTGCGGAAGTGAAGTTGCATCGCCGAGAAGGATACCAATCTCAAAGTCGCGAATAGGGCCCCGATTTATATTGGGTGGCTCTGAATTCAGACCAACATGCTTTGCGACACGTATCGTATATTTATATGTTTTTCTAATAAATAACAACAAAAAATATATTTGCTTGTATCAATCTCGGCTAGTTGACTAAGAAACTAGCGCGCGTTCAAGAGAGGGGTTCCACGTGACAATACAGACACGTCAACTTCGCTATTTCATCGCGGTTGCGGAAGAAAAACACTTTGGCCGGGCGGCCGATCGACTGATGATGGCCCAGCCTCCGCTTTCACAACAAATTAAGCAACTGGAAACATCCCTCGGAGTTAAACTCCTGGCGCGCACCACGCGGAGCATCCAATTGACCCCAGCGGGAGAACTTCTTCTTCTTCAAGGGCGACGGATTGTCGACGAACTCGACACTCTCGAAAAGAACGTGTCCCGCGTAGGCGCCGGACTCGACGGCTTGGTGCACGTTGGATTCACCGGAGCAGCAACATACGGAATCATGCCCCGAGTCGTGCGTGAAGCCGCCATGGAATGCCCC
>JBDKLU010000127.1:0-10462 GCA_039795475.1 Actinomycetota bacterium
CTCGTTTCAAGACTGAGGTGGATGCCCACTCGCTACCGCACGAGTACGACTGGATGCGCAGTGCTGTGCACCTCAACAAGGGTTGCTACCGCGGGCAAGAGACCGTTGCTAAGGTGCACAACCTTGGTCACCCGCCTCGTCGTTTGACACTCCTGCACCTCGATGGTTCAACAAACGCTCTTCCACTTCCGCAGGCCGCCGTCGCTCTCGATGGTGCGCTCGTTGGCCATGTCACGAGTGCATGCATCCACTATGAAGAGGGTCCCATTGCACTCGCGGTTCTCAAGCGTTCGGTCCCCACCGATGCAACCCTCGTCGTCGAAACTCTCGACGGCACGATTTCAGCAAGCCAGCAGGTGATCGTTCCGACAGATGCCGGCCGCACAGTTGATGTTCCACGCATGCCCCGCCTCGGCGCGGTCAGCCGCGAGGGTTAGCGCAAGCAATTAGCGCCAGCTGAAACCGTTGGGTTCTACCGCGGCCCAATCCACGGTGATTTCACCGAGACGCCAACGAGTTTTTCCGCCGATGACCGGCCATCCCGCAGCCTTCATCGTTTCGACGGTGGCCACCCAGCGCTGAATAGCGCCAAAGCTACCCAAGGGCGCGTGCGTTTTCCATGCGCGATCGAGTTCGAGCATGAACTGGTGGATGCGCTCGCCCGGCACATTTCGATGGATGAGTACTTTCGGCAGGCGCTCGGCTGCAATCGACGGTTCGTCGAGTGCGTCGAGCTTGAGGGACAGGCTCAGAGACTGCGGTCCTTCGGGGGTGACTGCCACCCAGGTGGATACGCGTCCAATCTCATCGCAGGTGCCCTCGATCAGCACTCCGTCGGATGAAAGTGCACCGACCATGCGATGCCAGGCCGGAAGCACATCGACTGCGTCGTACTGTCGCAGCACGTTGAAGGCGCGGATCATGACAGCGCGAGCGCCGGTGGGTAAGGGTGTCTCAAAGCCACCGAGCTCGAAGGTAACACCATCGACAGCGCGACCATCGGCAGCCCACTCTGTGAGTTCAGCTCGCGCGCTCGATACGCGATCCGGATCGATTTCGAAGCCAATGAGTCGGGCATCCGGGCGCACTTTACGAATGCGCTCGATGAATTCAACGGGCGTGACGGCTTTCGCTCCGTAGCCGAGGTCGACCACGAGAGGATTGCGCGTGCTGCGTAGCCCCGGCCACGTTTGCGCCCAGCGATCAACGCGACGAAGCCGGTTGGGGTTCGTCGTTCCGCGAGTGATGGAGCCGATGGGCATGGAACTATCTTCGCTGGTTCAGACCAATAAACTTGAAGCATGACTGAGCACACTCTGATTCTTCTTCGCCACGGCCACTCGCAGTGGAACGAGCGCAACCTCTTCACCGGTTGGGTCGACTGCCGCTTGAGCGAGAAGGGAATCACTGAGGCCAGCCGCGCCGGTGTGCTGCTTCGCGAGAACAACATTCTTCCCGATGTTCTCTACACATCACTTCTGACCCGTGCGATCACGACCGCAAACCTAGCGCTCGATGCAGCCGACCTGGCATGGATTCCAGTCAAGCGCAGCTGGCGCCTCAATGAGCGTCACTACGGTGCCCTCCAGGGCCTCGACAAGGCAGAGACTCTCGCTAAGTACGGCGACGACCAGTTCATGGAGTGGCGTCGTTCGTTTGACACCCCGCCGCCACCCATCGCTGACGACAACGAGTACTCGCAGGTCAACGACCCTCGCTACGCAGGTATCGACGGAGAGATTCCCAAGACGGAATGCCTCAAAGATGTCATCGAACGCATGATTCCTTACTGGGAGTCCGACATCACCAAGGATCTCGCTGCTGGCAAGACTGTTCTGGTCACCGCTCACGGCAACTCTCTTCGTGCACTTGTTAAGCACCTCGATGGCATCTCGGATGCGGACATCGCTGAGCTGAACATCCCCACCGGTATTCCGCTGGTCTACAAGCTGGATGCAAATTTCATGCCGATCGGCAGGGGCGAGTACCTCGACCCCGAAGCTGCTGCAGCTGGTGCCGCAGCGGTCGCCGCTCAGGGCAACAAGAAGTAGGACTACTCTGCAGGCGCCCAGTCGCCGGTCGAGAGGTACTTAACCTTCTTTGCGATGGAAACTGCGTGATCGGTGAAACGCTCGTGGTATCGACTCGCGAGGGTTGCGTCGACGGTGTCACCGACATCACCCTTCCAGGTTTCGCCAAGAACCTTGTCGAAGACACGGAGGTGCAGTGCGTCGACTTCGTCGTCAATGTCGCGAATTTCATCGATCAGATCGAGGTTTTGAGTTTCGAGAAGAACGATCAGCTTTTGAATCGCCTCGATGTCTTTCTCGCCCATCTTTTTGAATGTGCCGCGCAGTCCCTTCGCAATGGCCTTTTCAGGGAAGCGGTAACGGGTCAACTGAGCGATGTGATCAGCTAAATCGCCCATACGCTCGAGTGAGGTGCTCATACGGAGAGCGCCTACGACCGTTCGCAAGTCTCGCGCCACGGGCTGCTGACGAGCGAGAATTTGGATTGAGAGTTCATCCAGCGAAATGGCGAGCTCATCGATGTAGACATCATCTTCGATGACTTGCTCGGCAAGGTTGATATCGCTATTGCCAAACGCCTCAGTCGCGCGGGTGATTGCGACTTCTACAAGGCGGGCAAGCTCAACGAGACGACCTTGTACATCGCCTAGCTCTTGCTGGAAAACTTCGCGCATTGTGCTACTCCTTCAATGTGTGCGACCCAAGTATGACGGGCGTTCACGGGTCGAAGGTGTCCGAAAACGCTTTCGAAGGTGAACGGAAACCGGACAAAAGGTGAACTCTCGTTGCGGATACCTTATCGCGGGCCAAATGCTTTTGGTCAGAGCCTGTCCGTGCCCTAGCGTTAAAACAACATGACACTCTGGGTCGTTCTCATTTCGCTCGCCGTCGGTGCAGGGGCGGGCGTTGGAGTGACCCTGTTAATAATTTCTTCGCTTCGACAGGCGCAGAGTGCAGTTGAGATGACCTCCTCGCTTTTGCCTCGAGGGGTTCGGGAACTTGTTTCTCTTATCGAAATTCCCATGGCAATCGTTGATGGCGCTGGAAACATTGTTGCCATGTCGTCGAGCACTGAAGAATTCGGACTCACAAAAAACACACGTTTCGCAGCCCCGGAAGTTCGGAAAATCATTGAGCGCGTTCGTAATACGGGCCGTCCGGCAGCGCGAGAAATGGACATCAACCGCGGTCCCTTGGGTGGCGCAACCATCAACATTTCGCTTCGCGCAGATCGGTTCGGCACAAACTTCGTTCTTGTCGTCATGGCGGATAAGACAGAGATGCGTCGACTGGAAGAGGTTCGTCGGGACTTTGTGGCCAATATCAGCCATGAACTCAAGACGCCCATTGGAGCTGTGACGCTTCTCGCCGAGGCGCTCCATCAGGCTGCCGATGATCCGGATACGGTGCGACACTTCGCTGAGCGCCTCTCAGACGAAGCATCACGACTGGCGACGCTCACTCGAGAAATTATTGAGCTTTCACGCTTGCAAGCAGAAGAAGGGCTCGAACCATTCCAGAATCTCGACCTCAATGACGTTGTTGCCGCTGCCGTGGATCACAACCAAATCACCGCTCGAGCACGCGGACTCGAGATTGTTTATGGCGGCGATGAGCAGGCGCTGGTCAGAGGCGATTCATCTCGATTGGTCATGGCAATAAGCAACCTGATTGCCAACGCCATCACGTACTCAGTGCCACCTGGACGCATCGGAATTGGCATTACTCGCAGTGGCAACTTCTATGAAGTGGCAGTCACCGATAACGGTATCGGAATGACGGTCGAAGAAACCCAGCGCGTTTTTGAACGTTTCTATCGAACCGATCAGGCGCGATCGCGATCAACCGGAGGCACAGGTTTGGGCCTCAGCATTGTGAAGCACATTGTGAACCACCACGGTGGGGACATTCGGGTTTGGTCGCGACCCAATAAGGGATCGACCTTCACGATTCGTTTTCCCATCGCGGAACTAAAATCATCTGAGGCAAAGGGAGCCTAAACAATGACCAAGATTCTTCTTGTTGAAGATGAAGTCGCACTCAGCGAGCCGCTCGCTTTCCTATTGAGTCGGGAAGGCTACGACATCGAGGTCGCTGACGACGGACAAAAAGCTCTCGACATGTTCGCGACGGGGGCTTTCGATCTAGTCCTGCTGGACCTCATGCTGCCGCTCGTTCCTGGTGTAGAAGTCTGTCGACAGATTCGATCCACCTCGCAAAAACCAATCATTATGTTGACCGCTAAAGATACTGAGGTTGACATTGTTGTCGGTCTCGAGTTGGGGGCGGATGACTACGTGACCAAGCCGTATTCAACCCGCGAATTGCTAGCGAGAATCAAGGCTGTCTTGCGACGTCGAATTGACGAACCTTCGAGTTCCGACTCGGCAGCCCTCGTTTCAGGTCCGGTCAGTTTGGACTCCGAGCGACACACTCTGCACGTCGGTGGAACTCCGACTCCGATTCCCCTCAAAGAGTTTGAACTTCTCGAGTACCTCATGCGTAATGCCGGCCGAGTTCTGACGCGAGGACAGCTCATCGATCGCGTGTGGGGCAGCGACTACTTCGGCGATACCAAGACGCTCGACGTGCACATTAAGCGCATCCGTTCACGCATCGAGGAAGACCCGAAGAACCCTCGGATGCTCTTGACCGTGCGCGGTCTGGGATATCGCTTCGAAGAAGCGAACTAGCGCTCGAGCTAGTTGACGACCGCCACCAAAGCTTCGCAGCCTGATGCTGTTGAACACTGCTCGGGGCGAGGCTCAAGGCCCTGGTACTCAGGCTGACCGGTGGTGAGCACGGGAACCAGCGTGGTTACGGTCTCGGTGCCATCGGTGAAAGAAAGCTCAATCATGGCACCGGGTGCGGTGCTGATGTTGTTGAGGATGATCTGAGGCTCGTCGTGGCCACCCCAGGTCTTGCCTCCAAGGTCGCTCGAGGGAACGATCTGTGTCGTTTTGCCGTTCGCATACGTGATGGTGAGCTTGAGGTCTGCACCGGTGCTGTTGACGCCAGTAAGAAGAAGGCTGCCAATGACACCGTCGTTGCTGAGAACGATGAGGTTGCGAAGCTTGAGAGCGCCAACGTTGACGCCGACTCCGTCGCTGGCGTCGTAGTGCTTAGTGGTGGCCTGAGGCTGGATCAGGTTGCAACCTGAGGTGCCAAGAGCAACACCGAGAGCGAGAACAGCGGCAACAGCGATACGGATTTTCACGAGTGCAAGTCTAGCCCACACGTGCGAAAGCCAAGGTATGGCCGTCACCGCTGAGTGAAATTCGGGGTCAGATGCCCGTGGTAAACTTGAGGTCTTCGAAGGGTTTTAAAGCATGCAATTTGTCGTTGGCGAAACGGTTGTCTATCCCCACCACGGCGCAGCATCTATCACTGAGGTGAAGACGCGCGTCATCAAGGGTGAAGAGAAGCTGTACCTCAAGCTCCACGTTGTCCAGGGTGATCTCACCATTGAGGTTCCCGCAGAGAACGTCGACCTCGTGGGCGTTCGCGATGTCATCGACAAGGCAGGCCTGGAGGCCGTTTTCGACGTACTTCGCGCACCTTTCACCGAAGAGCCCACCAACTGGTCACGCCGTTACAAGGCAAACCTCGAGAAGCTCGCTTCTGGTGACGTCATCCGTGTTTCCGAGGTTGTTCGTGACCTGTGGCGTCGTGATCAAGACCGCGGGCTCTCCGCTGGAGAAAAGCGCATGCTTGCAAAGGCTCGCCAGATCCTGACCTCCGAGCTCGCTCTCGCCGAAAAGACCAACGAAGAGAAGGCCGGCGAAATCCTCGACGGCGTTCTGGCTTCCTAGTCTGAGTTCGAATCGACGCTGACGGTATCGCGATGTCGACCGCCGTCATCATCGTTGCGGCAGGCAACGGTACCCGTCTCGGGTTGAACCGCCCCAAAGCTTTTATTGAGGTTGGCGGTCGCACGCTGGCGCAGCGTTCAATCGACACCGTTCGCTCAGCCGATGCCGTCGCACAGATTGTTCTTGTCGTTCCGGCTGACCACACTCTCGAACATCACGGCGTCACTGTCGTAACCGGTGGTGCCACTCGTCATGAATCCGTCATGGCTGGCTTGGCTGTGCTCAACTCGGATGTCGACATTGTGCTCGTTCACGATGCCGCCCGGGCTCTGGCAACCCCCAACCTGATTACTCGCGTTGTCGAAGAAGTTCGGTCTACCGGTGTCGGTGTTGTTCCCGCGCTCGCTGTCAGCGATGCCATCAAGCGTGTCGACGAGCACGGAAACGTAGCCGAATCCGTCGACCGTTCTGTTCTTGCTGCGGTGCAGACACCACAGGGATTCCCTCGCCTGGAGCTTGAGGCTGCATACGCGAGTGTCGTCGCCGAAGACCACAACGATGATGCTGCTGTGTACATTCAGTCGGGTCGAGCCGTTCGTACAATTCCCGGCGAAGTAAATGCTTTCAAGATCACAACGCTGGCTGACCTTGAGCGTGCTCATGCGCTTGTTTCGTCAGCTGGAGCAGACCACCGGGTCGGCACTGGAACCGACGTGCACGCTTTTGGCCAGGCTCAGGGTCTGTGGCTCGCTGGACTGTACTGGCCAGAAGAACTCGAGCTTGCTGGACACAGCGACGGCGATTCTGCCTCGCACGCCATTGTCGACGCGCTCTTGTCAGCTGCCGGACTCGGTGACATTGGTGGCATGGTCGGCACAAGCGACCCACGATTTGAGGGCGCTCACGGCGAGGTTTTCATTCGTGAAGCCGTCTCGCGGCTTGCCGAAGCAGGTTTTGAACCTGTCAACATCACCGTGCAGATTCTCGGTAACCGTCCCAAACTCGCACCTCGCCGCCTCGAAGCAGAAGAGGTTTTGAGTACCTGGGTTGGTGCGCCCGTTTCAGTTTCAGCAACCACTACCGACGGTTTGGGCCTCATGGGCGAGGGCAAAGGAATTGCCGCAACAGCCACCGTGCTGATTCGTCGCCGGTAGGCTTGAGGGCGTGAGCATCCGACTTTTCGACTCGAAAGAGCAGGCCGTTCGCGCGTTCATTCCGCGCGAGTCTGGTCGCGTCGGCATGTACGTGTGCGGGCCGACAGTTCAGTCGAGCCCGCATGTTGGTCACTTGCGCAGCGCTCTCGTCTACGACCAGCTGCGACGCTGGCTCACGCACCAAGGCCTTACCGTCACGATGGTTCGAAACGTCACCGACATTGACGACAAAGTTCTCGACAATGCCACTGCCGATGAGCCGTGGTGGGCGCTTGCGTACCGCATGGAGCGTGAGTTCAACGATGCGTACTCTTCTCTGCGCATCCAGGCCCCGACGTACGAGCCGCGCGCGACTGCAAGCATCCCCGAGATGATTGCGTTGATTGAGCGACTCATCAAGCGTGGTCACGCCTACGCAGCCGCCGATGGTTCAGGCGATGTCTACTTTGATACCCACAGTTTTGCCGCATATGGCGCCTTGACGAACCAAGGCGTTGACGCCATGGATGCGGCAGCCGACGCAGACCCGCGTGGCAAGAAAAACCCAACCGACTTTGCCCTCTGGAAGGGTCACAAGTCTGGCGAACCGGAGTCGGCAAGCTGGAGCACTCCATGGGGTGGAGGCCGCCCGGGATGGCACATCGAGTGCTCGGCGATGGCAACCAAGTACCTTGGCGCGGCTTTTGACATTCACGGTGGCGGTCTCGATCTGCGCTTCCCGCACCACGAGAACGAGCTCGCTCAGTCTGCGGCTGCCGGCGACGAGTTTGCCGGTTACTGGTTGCACAACGGTCTGGTGCACATCGGCGGACAAAAGATGAGCAAGTCGCTCGGCAACTCGTTCTTTGCTGCAGATTTGTTGGCTGCCCAGCGACCGATTGTTGTTCGCTACTTCCTGGGCTCGGCTCACTACCGCTCGACGCTCGAGCTCCACGAAACAGCTCTCGACGAGGCGGCCTCGGCATTTGAGCGCATCGAAGGATTCCTCTCTCGTGCCACGCGTGCAGGTATCACCGCAACCACTGAAGTACCTGCTGCCTTTGCTGATGCAATGGATGACGACCTCGGCATCCCCGTCGCGCTCGCTGTTGTTCACGACACTGTTCGCGCCGGAAACACTGCGCTCGACGCAGGAGATAGCGCTGCAGCGGCCGATGCGGCTGGCCAGGTACGCGCAATGCTCAGCGCACTAGGTATCAACCCTGAATCAGCCGAGTGGGCCGAGGGTCATACCAACGCCGACGCAGCCATGGGCGCACTCGATACGCTTATTTCTGCCTTGCTCGAAGCTCGCGCCGAGGCTCGAGCCAATAAAGACTTTGCGACTTCTGATCGCATCCGCGATGACCTGGCAGCTGCCGGCATCTCCATCGAAGACACCCCCGACGGGGCACATTGGAGTTTCAATGGCTAACAAACCACGTGCTGGTGCAGTGCGTAAAGGCACGAAGGGCACCAAGGTCGGCACCGGCGGACACGGACGCAAAGCCCTCGAAGGCAAGGGTCCGACCCCCAAAGCAGAAGACCGCGAGTACCACCCTGCCGCCAAGCGCAAGGCTCGCTTCGAGAAGCTCGCTGCTGTAGGCAAGCTGCAACCTCGTGGAGCAAGCTCATCCAAGCCGGCTGCTCGCCGCAGCAAGACGGATGACTCAGAAATCGTCACCGGTCGCAACTCGGTTCTCGAAGCGCTGCGCGCAAAGATGCCCGCGACAACCCTCTACATCGCGACTCGTTCCGAGATGGATGACCGCATGCGCGAGTCGATTTCGCTGGCTAACAATCGCGGCATCGCCGTGCTCGAGGTGATGAAGCCTGAGCTCGACCGCCTTAGCGGTCACGACGCCGTGCACCAGGGCATCGCGCTCAAGGTTCCGCCGTACGAGTATTCGCACCCGATCGACCTTCTCGACAAGGCCATCGACTCGGATGCTCAGCCGCTCTTCGTCGCACTCGACGGCATCACTGACCCTCGCAACCTCGGCGCCATCATTCGCTCGACGGCTGCGTTTGGCGGCGACGGCATAATCCTTCCGCAGCGTCGCTCGGTTGGCGTTACTGCTTCCGCGTGGAAGACATCCGCTGGCGCCGCTGCTCGCTGCCCGGTTGCCATGGCATCGAACCTCACCGCGACCATCAAAGAATTCAAGAACCGTGGCGTCTTCGTGATCGGTCTTGACGGCGAGGGCGACACCTCGCTTCCCGGGCTTGCTCTGGCAGACCGTCCTCTTCTCGTGGTCGTCGGTTCGGAGGGCAAAGGCCTGTCGCGATTGGTGACAGAACACTGCGATGCAGTTGTTTCAATTCCCATCTCGGCTGCTACCGAATCGCTCAATGCGGGTATCGCGGCGAGCGTCGCTTTGTACGAAATCTCGCGCTTGCGCGCATCCGCCGTTTAGTCCTTTTTCAGGGTTCACCCCTACTATCGAACAGTCACGCCGAAATTCGGCCCAGTACCCCAGGAGATGTGGTTATGACAAACGCCGCTCATGGAAACCGCCCCACCAAGAACCAGCGCCGCGAAGAAGCGCGCGCCAAGGCCCGTGAACTTCGCGAGTCGCAGGTCAAGAAAGACAAGACCCGCAAGGTTCTGACGCAGGTCGGTGTCATCGTCGGTGTGCTAGCTATTGTTGCCGTCATTTTCGTTGTGATTCAGGGCAACCTGCCCAAGCCAGGACCTCGCCCCGCCAACATGGCGAGCAACGGCATCGTCTTGACCGCTGAGCTTGGCGCTGATGGCAAGCCAACCGGCAAGATTGTCGCCGAAACGAATGCGGCTCTTCCTGAGGGTGCGGCACCAATTCCCACCACTCCCAAGGCTGGCATTCTCAACATCGTTGAATACCAGGACTACATGTGTCCGATCTGTGGCAACTTCGACAAGGCAGACTCCGCGGTGATTGAGAGCCGCGTCAAGTCGGGTGCGGCAACCTTCGAGATTCACCCGATCGCGATTCTTGACCCTTCATCGCAGGGAACCAACTACTCGACGCGCGCAGCTAACGCCGCTGCCTGTGTTGCAAACTATGCTCCCAACTCGTTCTGGGCATTCAACCAGCTGCTGTTCACGAACCAGCCCGCTGAAGGCTCGCCTGGTCTTTCTGACGAAGACCTCATCAAGTACGCAGTTCTTGCAGAGGCTCCCGCAGCTGACGTAACTCCCTGCATCAAAGACCAGACCTTCAAGGCTTGGGTTACCAGTGCAACGGACATTGTTACAGCTAAGGATTATGTCTTCCCCAACTCTGACAACGTCACCTTCAAGGGAACCCCGACCGTAATCGTCAACGGTGTTGCCTTCAATGGCAAGGTTGACGCTCAGGGCAACTTCATTCCTGCCGAGTTCGAAGCATTCCTGCTCGAGCAAGCCGGCAAGATGGTGAAGTAACCTAGATAGGTTGCCCGCTTCTGGCGGGTGCAAGCCGGCTTGGCGCAATTGGTAGCGCACCGCTCTTGTAAAGCGGGGGTT
>JBDKLU010000128.1:0-5027 GCA_039795475.1 Actinomycetota bacterium
CGGCGTGGAACTCGTGGTTGAGTTCGGTGAATCGCGTGGGCTCGAAGTGCTCGAGGCATTCGCGCATTTCGGCATTGATCTTGCGAGCCAGTGCGATGTCGGATGGTTTGACGTTGGGGGCGGCCATTGCGGTTGCCATGCCCTCAACGAGACTGAGGGTCTCCATAGAGAACTGGTATTCACGCTCGTCGGTGGCAACAACCTGAGCGCCAACGTTGGTGGTGAAGGTGACGAGACCTTCAGCTTCGAGTCGACGAATGGCTTCGCGCACGGGCACAACGCTCACGTCGAGTTCTTTGGCGATGGTGCCGAGCACGAGACGGTAGCCGGGGCCGTACGCGCCATCGGTAATCTTCGACTTGATGAGAAGGTAAGCGCGTTCTGATTTGCTCAGTGCAACGGTCTCGGTCATGAGCGAGCCGCCTTCCATGCCTCGTACTTCTCTTTCCACGCCGCGTTCAGCGGGAAGACATCCTTGACGGGCTCACCACCGGCGACTACCTCGGCGATGAACTCTTCCTGAGCCTCCTGGATGATGGCCTCGTTGACGAGCTCCTCAACGAGCTTCGGTGGGATCACCAGAACTCCGTCACTGTCACCGACGATGACGTCACCGGGCTGCACTGCGCAGCCGCCACAGGTGATGGTGTTGTCGTAGTCCCATGGCACGTGGAAGCGACCAAGAACGGCGGGGTGACCACCTGCGTGATACGCCGGAACGCCAATTTCGGTGACAACAGCGAGGTCGCGGATACCACCGTCAGTGATGACGCCGGCAGCGCCGAGGTGACGGGCGCGAAGCGCGAGAACGTCACCGAAGGTACCCGATTCCGTCTCGCCGCGAGCTTCGATAACAACAACGTCGTCAGTCTTGAGGGAGTCGAACAGGCGCTTCTGTGCGTTGTAGCCACCACCGTGTGACTCGAACAGGTCTTCGCGGTTTGCGATGTAGCGCAGAGTGCGTGCGCGACCGACAATCTTGGCGTCGGGGTGAGTGGGGATGAGGCCATCGATGCTGACATTGTTGTAGCCGCGCTTGCGAAGCAGCTGGCTGAGTGTTGCGGTTGCAACGGAGCGCAGCTTGCCCTTGAGCTCGTCGGTGAGCTCAAACTCGGCAGGCAGTCCGGCGGCTTCGCGCGATCCCCATGCTTCTTCGCGCTGCAGGTCATCGACCTTCGGGCCAGCGCTGTAGCTCGGCATCGGCACGGTGCCTTCGATGACGGTTGTCACGAGGCGGCCAGTGCTTGGTGCGCCGGGTGCGGTGGGGGCATCCACCTCGACCTCAACAACATCGCCAGGCTTGACGACGGATGATCCGGCAGGCGTACCCGTGAGAATCACGTCGCCGGGCTCGAGGGTCATCAGCTGTGACAGGTCAGAAACCAGCAGGCCGAACCAGAAGGTGAGATCTGCGCTGGTATCGTCTTGAGCAAGTGAGCCATTGACCCAGGTGCGAACGCGGATGGCGCGGGGGTCGAGTCCGGCTGCGTCGATGACATTGGGGCCCATCGGGGTGAAGCCGTCGCCACACTTGTTGCGAAGGTTGGATCCCTTGTCGACGTAGCGCAGGTCGTACACACCAAAGTCGTTGGCCGCCGTGATGCCAGATACGGCAGCCCAGCCAGCTTCGGGGTCGACGCGACGAACCTTTGTGCCGATGATCAGTGCAATTTCACCTTCGAAGGCGAGAAGTTCAGTGTTGGCGGGGCGCTCGATGGCGCCGCCGGTGGTTGCCAGTGAGGTGACGGGCTTCAAGAAGTACGAGGGGAATTGTGGGCTACGACCGCGCTGTGCGATTCGCGACGGATAGTTCAAGTGCAAGGCAATAATCTTGCCTGGTGCGAAGCCTGTCTCAAGTGGCTTGACGGTCATAATTCAGCCCTTTCCGGTGAATATTCAAAATCATATACGATTGACGATTTCACGCAAGAGCTTTTTCGAGCAGTGCGCTGATAGACAAAAGTCGCCTGTCCGAGTTCACTTCCCCCTCAATCCCCAAGCCCACTGGCAGAGCACCGGGTGCTCGCAGAATCGGGATGCTCACACTCGGCTGCCCCGCGAGACTTCCCGGATCGGTGTTGCGAATGGTCGTTGGGAAAATCGCGCGCTCGATTCCGCTGTACGTGACGGTTGTGGCGTGAAGTTCGGGAGCAACAATCGGCACTGTCGGGTAGAGCAGAGCATCCAGACGATCTCGCTTGAACGCGTCGGTATACGCCTGCTGAATCTCCGTTCGAATGCGCAGGCCAGCAGCGTACTGCTCGTCGGTAATGGGCTCTCTCGTGAAGTGTTCGAGCGCACCGCGCACATCGGGGGAAGCAACCGCTGCGGTGAGGTCGTTCAAAGACATCGAACGATAAGGCTCAGCGAGACTGCTCAAATATGCAGGCAATAGACGTACAGCTTCATACCCCACGACGTTCAAGCCAGCTTCTGGGGCAAGTGCCACGGCATCGACGACGTCGGTCTCGACCAGGGTCGCCCCGGCCTCTTCAATTTTTATCAACGCAAACTCGACCACGGTTGCCACCTCAGGTGAGAGGTCATCGAAAAAGCCGTTACGCGGCAGACCTAATCGGAGTGTGTCGAGAGCGAGTTTCGGAGTATCAGTTTCACCCGTAATAAGGGCATCTATTTGTGCAACCTTTTCGACGGTGCGAGCCATGACCCCTGGGGTGTCGCGAGTGTTGGAAATCCCGAGCATGCCATCGCTCGGGAAACGACCCGTCGTTGGACGCATGCCGACCACGCCACAAAACGCGGCCGGGATGCGCATCGATCCGCCGGTGTCGCTTCCGAGCGCGAAGTCAACGAGGCCGGCCGCAACTGCGGCCGCCGTTCCTCCACTCGAACCTCCGGGCGAGCGCGTCGGATCGGCAGGGTTGAGCACCGCGCCGAATGAACCGTTATCGCTCGTTGTGCCCAGAGCAAGTTCGTGCATGTTGAGTTTGCCGGTCAGTGTTGCCCCCGCGGCATCGAGTCGATCGATGATGCTGGCATTGGCGGAAGGGGTGCTTCCGCGCAAGCCGTTGGTCGCACCTGTCGTCGGGAATGCGGTCGTGTTGATGTTGTCTTTTGCGGCGTAATCAAGACCGTTTCCAGCACCTGCGCCACGTACTAAAAACGCGTTGAACTCATCCAGCATCTGAGCCTCCCTGCTCGCCTAACCAGTCAAGACGGTGTCGGTTTGTTCGTTATTGCCTCGAGGTGAACCGGGGTTGTCCGTCAGGGCACAGATGAAAATTGGGGGGATTCAAGGGCTACCGCAATTTTCGCGTTAGCTACAGAATCGAGTCATGAAGGTTGCAATCATCGGTGGTGCTGGGGGCATTGGGTCATCCGTCGCATTTAACCTGCTTCGAACCGATACGCCCTACGAGATCGTCATCATCGACAATCGTCCCAACATGATTGTTAGTCATGTGATGGATCTTCAGGATGCGCTTTCTCTGGGCGGCGCTCGGTCCGTCGTCGGCGGTGAGATGTCCGATGCGATGGATGCCGACATCGTTGTTCTCAGTGCAGCCGTACCTCTTACTCTGAACACGAGTCGCGATGTGTATCTTCAGGCGAACGCCGACATCGTCGGAGGGATTGTCGACCAGCTCGTAGCCGGTGGTTTTGCCGGAATCTTCTTACTCATGACCAACCCGGTCGATCCACTTCTAACCTGGGTAGCCAAACGAACCGGTTGGGCACGCGAGCGACTGCTGGCTTACACACTCAATGACACCCAGCGATTCCGCACGGGCATCGCGCAGGCGCTCGACGTGGCTCCGCAACGCGTGCGCTGCTGGGTCGTCGGAGAGCACGGCGCCGGTCAAGTTCCTGTCTTCTCGAGCGTCACGCTCGACGGAGTTCGTGTCGACCTCACGGCCAAACAGCGCGAGGTCGCCCTCGACTATGCCGACAACTGGTACGTCCGTCACGTCGCACTGGATTCGAACCGCACCTCGACGTGGAGCTCGGGCATTGGCGGTGCATTGATGATCGAAGCGATCGCACATCCGGCTTATCGTCCATTCCCTGCCTCGGTCATCCTCGACGGCGAGTACGGAATCGCCGGTGTCAGTTCATCCACGCCTGTGCTTTTGGGCGCTCAGGGACTAGTCAAGGTCGTAGAAATTCCCTTGGATAGAGAAGAAACTTCGCGGATGCATCAAGCCGCCGCAAAGATTGGCGAACTGGCAGCATCCCTGTCCTAGTTCCCGACCCATCAACCGACGAACTCAACGGAGAGTGACCCATGGCTGACGCAGCCGGTGAAGAGTGGAAAACCTACGACGACTTTGCCCACGGCATTGACACATATCGCAAGCCCAATGTTTCGTTTGCGGGAACCAAGCTGTGCGTTACGTACGGCTCGGGCTCGTGTATCGATTTGCACTTTCAAGACGATGACACCGTCGAGTGGAGTGCCTCAGGCAACATTCACGCGGCTGCCGGAACCGTAGACCCGTATGACGCCGTACAGGTTCGAGAAGGCGTTTTCTTCATCAACATGCCGCTGACGAGTCGTGACGGTGAAGCAATCACGATTGCGTTCACTCGAGCAACAAATCGCGCCATCGTGGCGCACTCGGTCATCGCGCCAGAAAAGGTCGAGGGAACCCCGCAAGTTCAGCAGAGCTTCTGGGCCGGAACGACAGACGAGGGCACAGCATCCGGAGAGGTTCCACACGAGAGCCGCGACCTGATCGGTATGCGAAACGTTTACCGCTACAGCCCGAACCACCTCTACGAGCACGTGTACATCTCGTCCACTCGCTACGCATGGCAGTGCCTGCAGGGCGCCCAGTTCGGTCACGGTGACATGGACCTGAGCACGGTTTGGAAACTCGACCACGGTCTGTACCTGTTCTGCTTCCGCGAGTTTCGCATCTCGGTGGCCAGCGTCTGGCTGCACGACCTGGGTTACGGACTCAACACGACGGGAATCTTCCTCGGTATCTCTGCTGAGGGAACATCGATGCACTCGCGTGCGGGTGGATACATCTACCCGCTTGGTACCGTTCGCTACCCCGACG
>JBDKLU010000129.1:0-3692 GCA_039795475.1 Actinomycetota bacterium
ACGTGATGCGCCAGAACACCTGGGAGGGCGACGCGTACAGGTCGCGACCTGCTTCTTCGATAGAGGCATCGAGGCTTGCTACACGGGCCTTGACGGTCACCACTACAAAGCTCAGGCAGAACAGTGTGTGAGCGAGGATAACCGTGACAATGCCCTTCGAGGTGCCGAGAGCGAAGAACTGTGCTGCGAGACCGGCACCCAAAACAACCTCAGGAGTTGCCATCGGGATGAAGATGAGCAGGCTGACAATCGAGCGACCGCGGAACTTGTAGCGAACGAGAGCAATAGCAAGCGCCGTTCCGATTGCCGTGGCGATCAGCGTAGCGACGACACCGATCAGGATGCTGTTACCGAACGCTTCACAGAGGCCTTGCGCGTCACAGACGTTCGTCCAGTTGCGAAGAGTGAAGCCTTGCCAAGTGATGTTCGTCTTATACGAATCGTTGAACGAGAACACCATCGTGTACACGATCGGAATCAGCAGGAATACGAGAGCGAGAATTGTGTAAAGCGGAAGAAGTGCTTTACCGAGGAACGAGCCTTTCATACGAGGTCCTCCGTTCCTGTGCGGCGTACATAGATCGACACGATTAGCATGATGATTGCCATCAAGACAACCGAGAGAACTGATGCAGCCGGGTAGTCAAGAATCTTTAGGAAGTTAGACGAGATCTGGTTGCCGACCATCTGCGAGCTCGGGCCACCCAAGAACTGCTGGGATGCGTTGACGAAGTCACCACTTGCCGGGATGAAAGTAAGCAGCGTTCCCGCGACAACACCGGGCATCGACAGCGGAAGAGTAACCTTCCAGAACGTCGTAGCCGGTGAGGCATAGAGGTCACGGCCGGCTTCGATCAGGCGAATGTCGAGACGTTCCAGGCTGGTGTAAATCGGCAAAACCATGAACGGAATGAAGTTGTACGTCAAACCGAAGATGACTGAGAAGGCTGTTCCGGTGAGATGGCCGTCTGCCGGCATGAGCGACATTGCCTTCAGAGTGGAAACGACGGGACCGTCATCACCAAGGATTTGCTTCCAAGCCAGTGTTCGCAGCAGGAAGCTGATGAAGAACGGTGCAATCACCAGAATCAGTGCGAAGGCCTGGATTGCAGGCCAGCGACGTGCGTACACACCGATGAAGTAGGCAATCGGGTAGCTAATCAAGAGCGCCAAAACCGTGGCCGTCAAAGCAAAAGCAAATGAGCGAACGTAGAACACCCAGTTCTCGCTGAGCACATTCACGTAGTTCTGCCATTCGAACGCGTAGATGTATGAGCCCATGTCCATGGAGTCCGGGTTGGGAGCCATGAACGAGGTCAGAATCAGTGAAACGAGCGGTGCAAGGAAGAAGAGCACCAGGTACGCGATACCTGGCAGCAAGAGCAGGATGACGACCCGGCTCTTTTTATTTGGCTCTTTGACTTTCTTTTCGCTCGTATCGGCAAACGCGGCAAATGCCATGGTTACAGTTCGCTCTCGTCGCCGGTAGCAGCGGGTCGGTGATCGACGAGGCCGAAGCCACGATCGATTTCCCACGAGACGCTAACTTCGTCACCGATGTTGACACTAGGCAGCGCATTGAGGTTCTGTTCGAAAACAACAACCGTGCCGAGTGCACCAAAGTCAACACTGAACTGTGAGCTCACACCAGTGAAGTCGACGTCAAAAACGCGACCACCGGAAAGAGCGTTACGGGTCGAAGACGATGCAACCTTTCCAGCGTGAATCGACATCTTCTCGGGACGAACACCTACACTCACGTCACCGCTGTTCTTGGCGGCGCGCTCGGCAGGAACGCGAATGGTTGTTCCACCTGCGGCGACTTCTACCGTCGACGCGTTGACGGCGGATGCCTGACCGCGGAAGATGTTCGACTGACCGAGGAAGTCGGCGACAAAGGCGGTGCGAGGCAGGTCATACATTGCCTCGGGAGCACCCATCTGCTCAATGAGTCCCTGGTTCATGACTGCAACGGTGTCGGCCATGGTCATGGCTTCTTCCTGGTCATGTGTGACATGCAGGAACGTGAGTCCGACATCTGCCTGGATCTTCTTGAGCTCCATCTGCATCTGGCGACGCAGTTTGAGGTCGAGTGCGCCGAGCGGCTCGTCGAGAAGCAAGAGTGCAGGGCGGTTGACAATCGCACGCGCCAGCGCGACACGCTGCTGCTGTCCGCCCGAGAGCTGTGCAGGTTTGCGGTCACCGACGTGAGCAAGCTGCACGAGTTCAAGAGCGGCGATTGCTTGTGCGGTCGCATCTGCGACCTTGCGGCGACGCAGACCGAACGCGACGTTTTCAAGAATCGTCAGGTGCGGGAACAGCGCGTACGACTGGAACACCGTGTTAACGGGACGCTGATAAGCCTTGGTGTTCGTGATGTCTTGCCCGCCAAGAAGAATGCGACCAGAAGTGGGGTCATCAAGACCGGCAATCATGCGCAGTGTCGTGGTCTTACCGCAACCACTCGGGCCGAGCAGAGCGAAGAACTCTCCCGCGCGAATAGTGAGGTCAAGGTTTTCGACCGCGACGAATCCTGGGTATTCCTTACGAATGCCTTCGAGTTTTAGTTCGGTGCCTTTATCGCTGAAAGGAACTTCAGCCACTAGGAAACCTTTGCCTTCTCGAAGAGGGTTGCGTACTTCTTGTCTTCGGCTGGCGTGATCTGACGGAAGGCCTTAGCGCGGTTCAGCGTGTCGGCAGTCGGGAAGATGAGCGGGTTGTCAGCCAGTGAAGGATCGATGGTCTTCATTGCCTCTTGAGCACCGTTGACGGGCGTGATGTAGTTCACGTACGCGGCAACCTGAGCAGCAACCTCGGGCTGGTAGTAGAAGTCGATGAGCTTCTGAGCGTTCTTCTTGTGAGGGCTTCCCATGGGGAGCATGAAGTTGTCACTCCACAGGTAGCCGCCCTTTTCAGGAATGTTGAAGCCCCACTTGTCAGCGCCGGCTTCTGTGTTCATCACGAAGATGTCACCCGACCAACCGGTGCAGGCAACAATGTCGCCGCTCTTGAAGAGCTCCGAGTAGTCGTTGCCGGTGAAGGCACGCACCTGACCGTCTTGAACCTGCTTGGTCAAGACCTCGATAGCAGCCTCGTATTCAGCGTCGCCCCAATTGCCGGCGATGTCGACACCCATGCTCGCCATGATGACGGCCATGGTGTCAGTCCACTGGTCGAGAAGTGCAATCTTGCCCTTGAGCTTGGGATCCCACAGCTCTTCAACCGAGGTCAGACCAACCTTGGACCAGGACTTAGCCCACGCAAGACCGGTCAGACCCGACTGCCACGGCAGCGAGTACTCGCGACCCGGATCGAAAGCCAAGTCCTTGTAGACGGGCAACAGGTTGTTCTTGGCGTTCTTCATCGACTCGTCATTGATGCCTAGCGGCTGAACGAGGCCCTGGCGAATCATGCGAGCAGCAAAGTAGTCAGTGAGGGTCATGACATCGAATCCGATGTCCTTACCAAGCAGCAGGTTGTCTTTGACCTTGGCGTAGAAGTCTTCGTTGGTGGGAATCGCTTCTTCGTAGGTGACCTTGATTCCGGTCTGCTTTTCGAACATGGCGATGGTCGGGTACTGACCCTTTTCGTCTTGGTCGATGTATAGCGGCCAGTTGGCCCACTTGAGAACCTTCTCGCTGTCCGACTTATCCGTAGCGGGTTTGAGGTTGTTCGCACCACCGGGTGTGCAC
>JBDKLU010000130.1:0-2926 GCA_039795475.1 Actinomycetota bacterium
CTGAACGAGGCGAGTCAACAGTGGTGACAATGATGTTCGTCACCTGCGGAGCCAACTCGCGCAAAATACCTTCTGCGTCTTTGTCTGACAAAGCAGCAAACACGAGAACCACTTCGTCGAACGTGAAGAAACTCTCGAGTGCCTGCGCAAGCGCGTGCGCGCCGTGGGGGTTGTGCGCTGCATCCACCAGAACTGTCGGAGTCTTGCCCACGAGCTGGAGTCGCCCTGGCGACTCGACGGATGCGAACGCCTCGGTGAGCACCTCGGGGTCGAGACTAATGCTGCTACCGCCAAGGAAGCTTTCGACCGCGGCAATGGCGAGGGCCGCGTTCTGGGCTTGATGCGTGCCGTAAAGCCCAAGGAAGATGTCGGCATACTCACCTGCAGTGCCCCTGATGTTGAGCATCTGACCGCCAACGGCGATGGTGGAATCGACCGTGACATCACGCCCGATAACAACGAGTGGCGACTCAGTAAGTTCAACAGACTGCTCGAGAACAGCTTGTGCTTCTGCGACCTGCGTGGCCGAAACGACAATCGCCGAAGGCTTGATGATTCCCGATTTTGTTCGCGCGATTGCGTCGATGGTGTTTCCGAGGCGATCGGTGTGATCGAGGCCAATCGGCGTGAAGACAGCGACCACTGCATCAGCGACGTTGGTCGAATCCCACTCGCCACCGAGGCCGACTTCGACCACGGCTACATCGACAGGGGCATCCGCGAAGCTCGCGTAAGCGAGAATCGTCATCACCTCGAAGTAGGTCAGTCGCGGTTCGCCATGCGCAATGAGCTCTTTATCGACCATCTCGACGTAGGGCTTGATATCGAGCCAGTTTTCAATGAGCTTGTCGTTCTCGATGGGAGCACCATCAATCTGAATGCGCTCGGTGAACGAAATCAAGTGCGGGCTGGTGAACAAGCCGGTGCGCAGACCATACGCGCGAAGAATCGATTCGATCAGGCGCGAGGTGCTGGTTTTGCCATTTGTTCCTGCGATCTGAATCACCGGATACGAGCGATGCACATCACCGAGCAATTCGACTACCCGACGGGTTGGCTCAAGCCGAGGCTGCGGAGCCCCCTCACCAAGGCGCTCTTCGAGCTCCTTTTCGACGAGCGCTGCCGCTCGGGCGTATTCGCGCTCTTCGTCAGACTCAGACATTAACAACTCGATTCACGCGCGATACGGCAACCACGAATCCACCCGTGTTTGCGTAGGTTCCGGCGGCAAATGACGCGACGTGTTCGGGATCCACCGACACAACCGAGCCAATCCACTCAACCGGCAACTGCTCGGCACGTTCGGCCACGCCAGTCGCGCTCGACGGCGAGTGAATCGCAAACGAGGTTGCCAGTGTTTCATCGGCAATGTCGACTGCAGCTACTGCAGAACGCACAGCTGATCCATCACCGTCGTCAAAGAACACGACATCGAGGTTGATGCGGTCGCTGACGTCGAATCCAGCAGACTTGCGAGTGTCTTGGATGGCGCGAATGACGTCTCGCGCAAGACCCTCAGCCTCGAGCTCAGGCGTCGTCACAGTGTCTAGCAGAACAAATCCGCCGTTACCCAACAGCGTCAGAGCGCGTTCGGCTCCGTCTTCAGCGGGAGCGGTCTCAAGGGTGAGTTCGTATTCGCCCTCGATGAGTTCGGTGCCACCTGCTGTGACGACTCCGTTCGACTCCGACCAGTCCCCTGCTTTGGCCGCCTGAATGATGCGCTGCACGTCTTTGCCCAGACGCGGACCAGCAACACGAGCGTTGACCGCCAGCTTCGACGTGATGCCGTACTCGGCAGCACTCGTCGCTGACTGCTCGACAAGCGTGACTGACTTCACATTGAGCTCGTCACGAAGGATGTCAGCGAATGCCTCGAGCGCCGTAGCGTCAGGCGTCACAACCGTGAGGTTTGCCAGCGGCAAGCGAACACGAAGGCCTGTCTTCTTTCGGAGAGCAAGCGAGTTGGATGTGATGTCGCGCACTGCATCCATGGTCGTTACCAGAGAAGCCTCAACTGGGAATGCAGCCGCGTCGGGCCAGTCCGTGAGGTGAACACTGCGGCCGCCCGTGAGACCTTGCCAGATGTTCTCAGTCAGCAGAGGCAGAAGAGGAGCCGCAACACGGCACAGCGTTTCGAGAACCGTGTAGAGCGTGTCAAACGCCTCAGCGCCGGCCACACCCCCACCCCAGAAACGGTCACGACTGCGACGTACGTACCAGTTGGTCAACACGTCAGCGAATTCACGAAGCGAGTTTGCTGCGAGTGTGGAGTCGAGGTCGTCAAGGTGTCCTTGAACTTCACGGATGAGGTCACCGGTCTTGGCCAAAAGATAGCGATCGAGCACGTTGGTTGAGTCGGTGCGCCAGCTCGCTTCGTAGTTGTCGGCGTTGGCGTAGATCGTGAAGAAGTAGTAGCTGTTCCACAGCGGCAACATGAGCTGTCGAACACCCTCACGAATGCCTTCTTCAGTCACAATCAGGTTTCCGCCACGAAGCACCGGCGAACTCATCAAGAACCACCGCATCGCGTCGGAACCGTCGCGGTTGAAAACTTCAGAAACATCCGGGTAGTTACGCAGAGACTTCGACATCTTTTGTCCGTCGTTTCCGAGCACGATTCCGTGGCTAACGACGTTCTTGAACGCGGGACGATCAAACAGTGCGGTCGAGAGAATGTGCAGCGTATAGAACCAACCGCGCGTCTGCCCGATGTACTCGACGATGAAGTCAGCTGGGCTGTGGCTGTCAAACCATGCCTGGTTTTCAAACGGATAGTGCACCTGCGCGAACGGCATTGACCCCGAATCGAACCACACGTCGAGCACATCCGTGATGCGACGCATCGTGGACTGACCGGTGGGATCATCTGGGTTCGGGCGAGTGAGCTCATCAATGAAGGGGCGGTGCAGGTCGGTTGGGCGAACAC
>JBDKLU010000131.1:0-2793 GCA_039795475.1 Actinomycetota bacterium
CTGGCTCGCGGCGTACCAACTCGTTTCAGCAACGTTGACACCGCATCCCGCTTCGACCTGGGCGAAGGGCGTGGATGCACTCCCCGTGACGGGCACGGCGGGCGAGATGACCGACCAACTACTCGATGACGAGTTCCCGCTCTCGATGTTCTACGAAGCACTCCACAAAAAGATGGCACCGGTCATCGAATCGACCGTGGGCATCCGCGGCTAGGGCCGCGACGAAAAGAATAGGCTGACGAACATGCAGAGAACACACGATGCCGCCTGGCGCGGATTTGCTTCCGACAATTACGCAGGCGTTCACCCCGAAGTGATGCAAGCCCTTTCGGCGGCTAATGGAGGCCACCAAATCTCTTATGGAGAAGACGTCTACACCGAGCACCTGATGCGCGTGATGGAGACTCACTTCGGCAAGGGCATCGAGGTATTCCCAGTTTTCAACGGAACTGGCGCCAACGTGGTCAGCCTGCAAGCGATGCTGCCGCGCTGGGGAGCGGTCATCTGCTCGAACTCTGCACACCTCGGTACCGATGAGTCTGTTGCACCGCAGTCGGTCGGGCACTTCGCCCTTCTTCCCGTTCCCGCGGTGAACGGCAAGCTGACCCCGGCAATCATCGACGAACAGGCATACGGTTTCGGCGATGAACACCACCCTCAGCCTGCCGTCGTCTCCATCGCGCAGTCGACCGAGCTCGGCACTGTGTACACGGTTGACGAAGTGCGCGCCATCGCCGACCACGTGCACAAACTGGGCATGTACCTCCACATGGACGGTGCTCGCATCTCGAATGCTGCTGCCAGCTTGGGAGTCTCCCTCCGTGCAATCACGCGCGATGCCGGAGTCGACGTGTTGAGCTTTGGCGGCACCAAGAACGGTCTCATGGGAGCTGAGGCCATCGTCGTCTTCAATCCGGATGCCGCGCCCGGCTTGATCTACCTCCGCAAGATGAACATGCAGCTCGCATCCAAGATGCGGTTCATCTCGGCGCAACTGTGCGCACTGCTCGAGGGTGATCTGTGGCACCGAAACGCACACCACGCGAACAAGATGGCGAGCCTGCTGCGCTCTTCGCTTGACGGCGTGAAAGGGCTGACGTTTACAAACCCAACGGATGCCAATGGAATCTTCGTGATTCTGCCTCCCGGTGTTGCCGACGAATTACGTAAGAAATTCCGCTTCTACGATTGGAACCCCAACACGGGTGAGGTTCGATGGATGTGCGCCTGGGACACCACCGAGGATGACATCGAGGCCTTCTCGGCCGCCGTTCGTGCCCTAGTTAAATAACTCACAACAAAAAAGCCCCGGCCTTCCGGTCGGGGCTTTTTTAGTTCGGTTTAGAGAGCGCCGTAGAAGACGGTCTCGTCAAGGTCGCGACGGGTGCGGGGAGCCTTCTCGCGGTCTGCGAGAGCCTCGGGAAGTGCATCCGCGTCACCGAGGTGTCCAACGGTGAAGACGGTGAATGCATCCCAAGTGGCTGGAAGGTTGAATGCCGTCTTGAGGGCCTCGACGTCGGTGCCAGCAACCTGGTGAACGTAGAGTCCGTCAGCGTGTGCCTGAACCGAGAAGTGAGCTACCGACTGACCGAGGTCGTACAGAGCGTAGGGGTTAGCCTGGCCGTCAGCGTTGGTGGTCTCTGCGATAGCAACAACGAGTGCGCCTGCCTGAGGAGCCCATGCCGAGTTCCAGCCAGCGAGGGTGCCGACGATGGTCTCGAAGGTTGCGTCGCCACGGAAACCGACGATGTAACGCCACTCCTGCGAGTTGTTTGCTGAAGGCGACCAGCGGGCTGCCTCGAAAGCAGCAGTGAGGTCAGCCTTGGTCAGGCTCTTCGATGCGTCGTACGAGCGGGGGCTCCAACGGTTAGCAAGAACAGAGTTGATTGGGGTGCTGGTTACGGCAGCGCGTGACATACAAATCCTTATGAGTAGGTGCTTGTGAAGCTTTGACGCGGGCGCGGGATGCGCGCACCAAGGGAAGTAACTTTCGTGGACCGGAGAGTATTCCCGACCCACGAATGTTTTTTAGTTTTCGAGTTCTGCCTCGATGAACGGATCTTCATCACCGGCATCGAAGACCGGGTGGCCGTCCATGCGCGACACCGATAGGCCGTCGCCGGCGAGGTCGACACGAACAACATCGCCGTCACGCACATCTCCGGCGAGAAGCGCGGTAGCAAGACGGTCATCGATTTCGTGCTGCATGAGTCGGCGTAGGGGGCGTGCCCCATAAATGGGGTCGTAGCCACGCTCGGCGAGCCAGGCCCGGGCATCAGGCGTTACTGCCAGGTGCAGGCGACGCTCGACAAGGCGCTTTTGCAAGCGGTCGATGTACAGCTCAACAATCGAACCGAGGTCTTCTTGCGACAGCGGCGAGAAGACGACGATGTCGTCGAGGCGGTTGACGAACTCGGGCTTGAACGCTTGGCGCACAACCTCGTTGACCGCGCGCTCCTTCTCGCTCCACTCCATGTCGGGGTCGACCAAGAACTGGCTGCCCAGGTTGGAGGTGAGGATCAGGATGACGTTGCGGAAGTCGACCGTGCGACCCTGACCGTCGGTGAGGCGTCCGTCATCGAGCACCTGCAGGAGAACGTCGAACACCTCGGGGTGAGCTTTCTCAACCTCGTCGAGCAACACAACCGAGTACGGGCGGCGACGAACGGCTTCGGTGAGCTGGCCACCTGCTTCGTAGCCGACGTATCCGGGAGGGGCACCGACGAGTCGCGAGACCGAGAACTTCTCGCCGTACTCACTCATGTCGATGCGAATCATCGCCTTTTCGTCGTC
>JBDKLU010000132.1:0-3546 GCA_039795475.1 Actinomycetota bacterium
CGGGCAACCCGGCCATGCTCGCCGAAGTCATGACCAACGACCTCCAGGTGGCTGCCCTGCACTTGCAACCCAGCCTTATTGACGTTCTCGAGCTTGGAGAAGAATCCGGTGCACTCGCCGGAATTGTCTCGGGCTCTGGTCCGACGCTGGCATTCCTCGCCGCGGATGCCGAATCGGCTGGGGATCTCATCGAGGCCCTCGAAGAGGCAGGACACGAAGCCATTCACGTCACCGGGCCCGTGCACGGCGCACGTTTGCTCAACGACTAATGGCTCACCTTCTCGGCGCGCAAAACCTTCACCTCGAGTTTCCGACTCGAGTGATTTTTGATTCCGTCACAATCGGCATCGATGAGGGCGACCGTATCGGAGTCGTCGGCCGTAACGGTGATGGAAAGTCAACACTTCTCTCGCTTTTGCAAGGTCGTCTCGAGCCAGATGGTGGTTCCGTTACTCGCCGCGGGGGCATCCGCATTGGCATGCTCGATCAGTCGGACCAGCTCCCACTCGATCAGCGAGTGTGCGATGCCATCGTCGGAGACACCCCCGAGTACGAGTGGGCAGGCAACGCGCTCATTCGCGATGTTCTGGCTGGTCTCGTTGCCGATATTCCGTGGGATTCCGTCATTGGCGATCTTTCCGGCGGTCAGCAGCGCCGCGTTGCGCTTGCAGCTTTGCTCGCCGGTGACTGGGACGTCTTGTTTTTGGATGAACCCACCAACCACCTCGACGTCGAAGGCATTTCGTGGCTTGCAGCCCACCTCAAAACTCGTTGGGCAGCTGGTTCGGGAGCACTCGTCGTCGTGACCCACGACCGATGGTTTCTCGACGAGGTCAGCCTGCAGACTTGGGAGGTTCACGACCGAATCGTTGAGCCATTCGAGGGCGGATACGCGGCCTACATCCTGCAACGCGTCGAGCGAGATCGCCAGGCATCAGTTGTCGAAAGTAAACGCCAAAACCTCATGCGCAAGGAGCTTGCCTGGCTTCGTCGTGGAGCGCCGGCGCGAACATCCAAGCCAAAGTTCCGCATCGATGCCGCAAACGAACTCATTGCGAACGAGCCACCACCGCGTGACACCGTTTCGCTCGCATCGATGGCAATGCAACGCCTCGGCAAAGACATCGTCGACCTCGAAGGTGTTTCGGTTTCGTATGGCGACAAGCAGGTTCTGCGCGATGTCACCTGGCGCATTGCTCCTGGTGAGCGCACCGGAATCCTTGGTGTGAATGGCGCTGGAAAGAGCACGCTTCTCTCGCTCGTTTCTGGTGCGGTCGCACCAACCGCGGGACGCATCAAGCGGGGCAAGACGGTCAAGATTGCGGTTCTCACCCAGCAACTGGACGAACTCAAAGACGTGCAAGAAGACCGCGTAAGCGCAGTGGTTGCTACCAAACGCAGCACCTACCTTGCCGACGGCAAAGAAATGACGCCCGGCCAGCTGCTTGAACGACTCGGCTTTTCGAGCGCGCAGCTCTCGACTCCGGTCAAAGATTTGAGTGGTGGTCAGAAGCGTCGTCTTCAGTTGCTCTTGATCCTTTTGGATGAGCCCAATGTGCTCATCCTCGACGAGCCCACGAACGACCTCGACACGGACATGTTGGTTGCCATGGAAGACCTCCTCGATGCCTGGCCGGGCACTCTGCTGGTCATCTCGCACGACCGCTACCTACTCGAGCGCATCACTGACCAGCAGTACGCGGTTCTCGACGGCCACCTCCGTCACCTCCCTGGCGGTGTCGATCAGTATCTGCAGCTTCGTGCGGGAACTCTCACTGGTCGAGTAGCGCCGCAGGCGCGTATCGAGACCAAAAAGGTGCTTGAGCATGTCCAAATCACGCCGAGTGGTCCGGTGATTTCAAAACCGGCGAAGCCCAAACTCTCTGGCGCCGAGCTGCGCAACGCTGAAAAGGAGCTCGGGGCTATCGAACGCAAACTCGCCAAGCTCCAGGGCGAAGAATCTGCGATCCATGAACGGCTCGCTGCTCACGACCAGAGTGACTACGAAGGGCTCACCGGTTTGAGTGCAGAACTGCGTGCGCTCGAAGATCAGGTCGCAGAGCTCGAGACTCGTTGGCTTGAAGTGAGTGACCTGCTTTCTTAGCGGTGCGAAAGTTTCGCACTCTCGTGCGCTCAGAGTCAGAATTGACCCTCGCGAACGCATTCCACGGCTAATAGATTGAATGTGCACGTTTCACGGTGGAGGCTCGCATGGTCGCAGTTAATTTTCGACATGACCCGACGGAGCTTGCCCTCGACCCTGCCAGTTCAGAGTCTCTGGGGATCTGGCGCGATGAAATGGACCGGGCGTTTCCTCCGCTCGAGATTGTCCCGATTGGGACGTCCAATTTTCATGCACAGTATCGCTCGGCGGGGTCGGCAGATTTTCAACTGAGTGACATCAAAGCTTCCCCGCATGCGGTGCACCGTGCCCCAGGAATCGTGAGCGGTCAATCCTTTGATTTTTACAAAATCAGCTACCAGGTCTCCGGAACCGGAACAATGACGCAGGGCGATCGCGAGTTAAAGCTCGCGCCTGGTGCAATTACCGTTTACGACACTGCTCGAAAATACGACCTTCACTTCGAAGAGGATTTTCGTTTCATCGTGGCCATGTTTCCCAAGCGTGCACTTGACCTTCCTGCCGGTCTCGCGGGTGAATTTGCTGCGTATCCTCTGGATGGAACCACCGGCACGGGGGCCGTTCTATCGACATACCTCCTCGGTCTTGTCGATAATTTGGAGCACCTTGCGACCCCCAGTGGTGAGCGCCTCGCGCGTACAGGGCTTGACCTGATCACATCCGTATTGAACAGCGAGCTTGACGATCGCTCCGAGCATGCGAATTCCGAACGGTCAATCCTCATCGAGATGACGTACTTCATTAACGATCATCTCCAAGACTGGACACTGTCCCCAGACATGATTGCGGCAGCGCACTACATTTCAACAAGGCACCTGTACAACATCTTTAAATCGGCGGGTGTGTCCGTTGCGCAATGGATTAAACAGCGTCGCCTGACTGAAGCGCGTCGCGACCTAGCGGACCCTTTGTTGAGTCAAGTTTCAATTTCGAGCATCGCCCATAAATGGTGTTTTGATGATCCCGCGTATTTCAGTCGAGTTTTTCGCGAGCTCTTTGAGCTGTCGCCTTCTGAATGGCGCACGCGTGCAGAATTTTCACGCACATATTCGCTCTCCGCCTAATTTAAAACTTTACCCAGCGTCACCATTGTCTATGTCGCCTCTGCGATGACTTTCACAGATGAAGGAAAAGACAATGACGTCAGATGAACTCGCCGCACTCAAAGGGATGCTCGTAGCAAACCCATTTGATTTCACCATTCCCGCGCAGGAGGTGCGCGCACAGTTCAACGGAGCTGTTGCCACCTTCCCGGTCAACGAGGCACTGAGCTTCAGCAACAAGACAATCGGTGGCATTTCGGGAGTTTGGATGGACACCCCTGGCTCTAATAACGTCATGCTGTACATCCATGGTGGAGCAATGCTCGTCGGCACAGCCGAGGTTTACCGCGGGTTGTCAGG
>JBDKLU010000133.1:0-12198 GCA_039795475.1 Actinomycetota bacterium
CGGCAAGCTTCCCGAGATTTCGGCAGTTGCCAAGCAAGAAATCGGTGGCCCTCGTCGCGTAGCTCTGCTCGGACGCCCAAACGTCGGTAAGTCGAGCCTGCTGAACAAGACCGCTGGTGAAGAGCGCGTTGTTGTCAACGAACTCGCTGGCACTACTCGCGACCCTGTCGACGAGCAGGTCGAAATTCTCGGTAAGGTCTGGACCTTCGTTGACACCGCTGGTATTCGCCGTCGCGTGCACCTGCAACAGGGCGCTGACTTCTACGCTACCCTCCGAACCAGTGCTGCACTCGAAAAGGCAGAGGTCGCGGTCGTGCTCATCGATGTCACCGAGCCGATCAGTGAACAGGATGTTCGCATCATCGACCTCGTTCTCGAATCCGGCCGCGCACTCGTGCTGGCATTCAACAAGTGGGACCTCCTCGACGACGAGCGTCGCCGCTACCTCGAGCGCGAAATCGAGCAGGACCTCGCACACGTTTCATGGGCGCCGCGCGTCAACATTTCCGCCCGCACAGGCCGTCACCTCGAGAAGCTGGTTCCAGCCCTGGAGAAGGCACTCGAGTCGTGGGATACCCGCATTCCAACCGGAAAGTTCAATGCGTTCATTTCAGAGCTCGTTGCTGCGCATCCGCACCCAGTTCGCGGTGGAAAGCAGCCACGAATTCTGTTCGGTACTCAGGCGACCACGCGTCCGCCGACGTTCGTGTTGTTCACCACCGGATTCCTCGACCCGGGATACCGCCGTTACATAATTCGTCGTCTGCGCGAAATTTGGGGCTTCGAGGGTTCGCCCATCAACCTCAACATGCGTGTGCGTGAAAAGCGTCAGCGCTAGAGCATGACCGACAACGAGCAGAGCAGGCGTGAGCGCGCTGCCTCTGCCGTGCCTCCGCACCTGCCTCCAGCGCACTTGCGTGACCCGGGTGATGCTTGGGTTTACTCACCCGATGGCACCGTCAAGTATTGGGGCACATTCGGTGCAGCCGGTCTTCTGGTGTGGCATCGCGAGGCTGGCATTTTGTTGCAGCACCGTGCTGAGTGGTCGCACAACGGTGGCACATGGGCGTTGCCCGGTGGTGCTCGCCGTCAGAGCGAATCAGCTTTGGATGCCGCACTTCGTGAGGCCGACGAAGAAGCTGGTGTGCCACCCGAGGTGATCATCCCGCTGTTTGAATCGGTCTTCGACGCTGGATTCTGGTCGTACACAACCGTCGTCGTTGAGGCGTCCGAGTTCTTTGAGCCGATCGTTGCTGACTTTGAATCGCTCGAGTTGCGCTGGGTTCCCATCGACGAAGTTGAGAACTTGCCTCTGCATCCCGGTTTTGCCGGCTCGTGGCCGACGCTTCGAGAGCGACTTAAATAAGAAGGCCGCCCCGAAAGGCGGCTTTCTTACTACGCATCTTTGTATTTTGCCTTGGCTTCTGCCTTGTCTTTTTTGTCTAGACGCTTTTCTTTGAGCGTCTTTGCCGCAGCGGTCTTACCGCTCGATTTTTTGGTGTCTTTATTGGCCACGGTGATTCACTCACCTTCCCTGAGCTGAAAAGCGCTCTTGGGGTGAGCGTATCTTCGTCTCTCAGTCCTATCGGGATGCTTGACTTCTTGGGCGCGCCGGTTATCGACCTGCGCGGGCCTTTGGGCGAGCAGTTGACCGAGTCTGCGGACGCGCACCGTGAGGGTCGCGACCGGGCTTTCCAGCGCGGGCTTGACCGTTGCTGGAAGCAGTTTGGCCCTTTCGAGTTGAGGGGCGACCCGAGCGATCGCGAAGCTCTCGAGCTTCACGTTTACGCATCGCGTTAGCGCCGGTCGACTTACCCTGACCGCCCTGTGGCTTGTTCTCGCGAGGTGCAGGCTTCACGTAAGGAGCTACTTCGCCGATAAGGGCAACGACCGATGCTGAGTCTTTGGTAACCGACTCTGGTGTGACCTCAATGGCAGCTTTGCGAAGGAGCGCAGCGAGATCCTTCTGCTGAACGGGGAGGCAGATCGTGACAACATCGCCCTCGCTACCCGCGCGAGCAGTGCGACCAGATCGGTGCAGGTACGCCTTGTGTTCCATGGGTGGGTCAACGTGAATGACGAGTTCGACATCATCAACGTGTACACCGCGAGCAGCTACGTCGGTTGCGACCAGCACCTTGACTGAGCCGTATGCGAACGCCTCAAGATTGCGGTCACGTTGGGGCTGCGACAGGTTGCCGTGCAGGTCAACCGCGGGAATACCCTTTTCGGTCAGCTCGCGCGCGAGCTTCTTGGCGTGGTGCTTGGTGCGCATAAACAGGATGCGGCGACCAGTGCCAGAAGCAAGCGCTTGGATGAGTTGCTTCTTGGCTTCAGCGTTCGGAACCTCGAACACGTGGTGAGTCATAGCGGCAACGGGGGAGTTGGCTTCATCAACGGAGTGCAGAACCTCGTTGACGAGGAACTTGTTGACGAGTTTGTCCACGCCGTTGTCGAGGGTCGCACTGAAAAGCAGTCGCTGTCCGCCGGTGGGCGTTGCGCTGAGGATGCGAGTAACGATCGGCAAGAAGCCGAGGTCAGCCATGTGGTCGGCCTCATCGAGCACGGTGACCTCAATGGCATCGAGGTGCAGGAAGCCCTGTTTCATGAGGTCTTCGAGGCGACCGGGAGTTGCTACGACGATGTCGACGCCGTCTTTGAGTGCGGCAACCTGCCGATTTTGCGAGATGCCGCCAAAGATGGTCGTCGCACGCATTCCGTACGCGGCCGCGAGAGGCTCGAGGGTTGCGGTGATCTGCGTAGCGAGTTCACGAGTGGGCGCCAGAATCAGTCCGAGCGGGCGACCAGCACGACGACGACCACCAGCGAGCGAGCCGCTCAGGCGAGCAACCATGGGCAGGCAGAAGGCGAGGGTCTTTCCCGATCCCGTTTTACCGCGGCCCAGGACATCCTTGCCGGCAAGAGTGTCGGGCAGGGTGTCGACCTGAATCGGGAATGGGCTCTCGATGCCCTGCTTAGCTAGCGCAGTGAGCAGGGGAGCGGGCACACCAAGTGTGCGGAATGTCTGTTCAGACATGGATATACCTAATTTCACAGTGATGTCACGCGCAGCAAAATCTGGGCACGCAAATGCCCAAGCCTGCTGGCGGGATGATGGCGAAGGTGCCTGATGGCACATCCGTTCGCCGAAGAAAAGATGTCAACCGCGATGGCGGTGAGGGAAGCGCTTGTTCGACGCAGGAAACGCAACTGTGCGTTTCTCGTGTCTCCATTCTACCTCTAGCCTTAAGACATGACTTACACACGCACTCTCATCTCGTCTGGCTCGGTGTACGAGCCCGTTATTGGATACTCGCGAGCCGTCAAGGCGGGCGATTTCGTCTTCATCGCAGGAACCACGTCGGGTGCTCCCGGTGGAGCAATTGGCGGCACAGACGCTGGCGAGCAGACTCGTGAAATCTTCCGCCGTGTTGGGGCAGCCCTGGAAGAAGCAGGCGCTTCATTCGCAGATGTCGTGCGTACGCGTATCTACTTGGCTGACATCGACGACTTCGACGCTGTGGGCAAGGTGCACGGCGAGATCTTTGGCGAGATTCGCCCAGCTCTGACTGCCGTCGCGGTGAGTGCTCTGGCTGCTCCCGACATGCTCGTCGAAATTGATGTCGACGCGATCATTGGTTCCGCTTCGGCCTAGTCGCCGAACGTGACGCTCGGGCCAACTTTCTCTGGGCTAGGATAGAGAAGTTGTTTGGCAACGAGCAACGGGCTGTAGCGCAGCTTGGTAGCGCACTTGACTGGGGGTCAAGGGGTCGCAGGTTCAAATCCTGTCAGCCCGACCAATAAGAAAACCACCCACTTCCGGGTGGTTTTCTTATTGGTCTTGTTTGTTTGAGCAGGATTTGGGAGGAGCCGGTGCAGTGCACCGACGACGGCTCCTGTCAGCCCGGTGGTTCCGGCTTCGAGCCATGGGGACTAATCCGCATCAGCTCGTGAATTAGTCCTCGGACTTCTTTTTCAGCACGCGATCCTTGAGGTCGCCAAGATTCTTTGAGACCTGCTTCGTAGTTTTCTTTGCCTGCTCGAGGGACTCCGCGCCCACTCGCGCGACAACTTCGACGGCTGCGGCACTTTTGTCGACGACGTCGTCCTTGAGCTCGTTAGCGGCATCGCCCCATTTGCGAGCGTCCAATTCTTGGTGGTCTTGTTCGATGCCCAGCACTGTTTGGAAACGCACAACATCGTGAGCAACCTCGTTGCTGGTTGCAACGACAGTCTTGGATGCGAGTGGGTGCAAAAGCACTTTTTTGTTCGCGTGCTCTGCGACAGCATCCATTCGATTTACCAGTGGTCGAGTCGTGTCAGCAATGAGTGTTTGCCGGGCTTCTCTCGAAAGGCGCAGGGCTTCGCGGTGGTTATCGAGCTCGTCAGGCGAGGAATCGAATACGCGATCGAGTTCAAGTACGGCAACTGCATCCTGCAACTGGAAGCAGCGTGCGAGAACTGCAAGCCATTCTTCAACCTCAATCTTCGACTCGTTCATGAGGTCGTCGAGTTCGCCGATACTCTTTTCTCGCTCGAGCCGGCTTGCGATGCCGTCGAGTTGTCGAAGTGCGTAGGCCTGAGTTTTAGCAATGGTGAAGGTTGTGTTTTGAACTTTGGACCACGTGATGTCTGAGACGCGAGAAACCTGGTTGCGCAGCGCGTAGGCCTCGTCGACCACGAAACCAACTCCTATCAGTTCGGCTATTGCGGCGTCTTTTTGGCTACGGATAATCGAATCAACTTTTTTGTCGATGACAGCCAGGTAATCCATGATTTCGTCCATGGCCTGCTGCATGGCGTATTGAGCCATGATTCCGCCGACTCCGGCGAGTACCGCAGGATTGGTGAGTAGGTGCCCGCTGGATTTGAGAATCTCGAGGTGCTTGCCAAACTTTGCACCGTTCATCGCTTGCCCGCGAACAAGCCCCTTCGCAGAGCCTTGCATAAGTTGCGAATGTTTGAAGAGCTTCGCTGACTCGGACGTGAGTTTTACCCATCGTCCGGAGGTAGCGATCGCTTCGCCACCCTTGAGCGCCATGGATGTGCCGGTGGCGATGTTTGATTTGCTGAATCTCTCGAGATCCATCGAAGTCGACTGGCAGCCGTTTGAAGAGAGAAACCGGTCGATGGCTTTACCATCGCCGATGAGTGCAATGCCGTTTTCGTCGGCGATAATTTCGAATTCGTCGTCCATGTTCAGCCCCTCCTGTGCATCCGACACTATCGCCTGTTCATTCCCACCGGTCGGGAAACATATCTCACGATTTAGTCGGGTATCCAAGTAGTCTTGATTCACGCCACCCTTAGCGTCGAGAGACGGCTTCGCTAGGTCTTGTGAACATCCACTTCTAGGAGAACCATGACTTCGCCGTCGACACCCAGCCACCAGTCACGACTCGAGCTTGCCGAGCAGATCATCCCCGTTGTTGGCACGCTGTACCGCGACAACGGTGTCGTGACTCACATTCACGGTCGTCGCATCATCAACTCATCGGCTGAGCAGGTCATCAAGGCTCACCGTTTCGCTCGTCACGCTGGCGGTCAGGAGCTCGACCCTGCCGAGGCTCTCGAATTCTTGAAGGCGGTCAAGGCCGCAAACCCCGGCCCGGCAAGCCTTGACATGGGCGCCGCGATTTACTCGTGGCGTTCACGCACTGATGGCATCTCGCTTTCCGACTACGCAGCCGAGGTTGTTTCCTCCATTGCTGGTCAAGGGCGCCCCGCTACCGAAGCAGACTGCGCCGATGTCGTGCTCTATGGTTTCGGTCGCATTGGTCGTCTCCTCGCACGAATCTTGCTGGCTCAGTCAGAGAACGGTCGTGGCCCTCGTCTTCGCGCCATCGTTGTTCGCGAGGGCAGCGCCAACGACCTGGTAAAGCGCGCGAGCTTGTTGCGTCGTGACTCGGTTCACGGCCCCTTCGCCGGAACCATCACGATCGATGCAGAGAAGAACCTCATCATCGCCAACGACCAGCCGATTCAGGTCATCTACGCGAACGATCCCACCACCATCGACTACACCGCTTACGGAATCAACGACGCAATCATCGTTGACAACACCGGCAAGTGGCGCGACGAGCCGGGTCTTCGTCAGCACCTGCAGGCCAAGGGCTCGAAGAAGGTTCTTCTGACGGCTCCCGGTAAGAGCCCGCTCAAGAACGTTGTCTACGGAATCAACAACGACACCATCACAGACGCTGATGAGATTGTCACCGCGGCGTCCTGCACGACGAACGCAATCACGCCGGTACTCAAGGTCATCAACGACCTCTACGGCGTCGAGTACGGTCACGTCGAAACGGTTCACTCGTACACGAACGATCAAAACCTCATCGACAACTTCCACAAGGGGGACCGCCGCGGTCGCTCTGCAGCTTTGAACATGGTTCTCACCGAGACGGGTGCTGCAAAAGCGGTTGCGAAGGCTCTGCCCGTTCTCGAGGGCAAGCTCACCGGTAACGCGATTCGCGTCCCCACGCCCGACGTATCGATGGCCATCCTGAACCTGACCCTCGGAAAGAGCGTCGATCGTGAAACGCTGAACAGTCAGCTTCGTGATGCATCGCTGTTCTCGAGCCTGCGTCAGCAGATCGATTACGTTGAGTCGCCCGAGGTTGTCTCCACCGACTTCCTGGGCTCGAACCGTGCCGGCATCGTCGATGGTCTCGCAACGATCACTAGCGACAACCACGCTGTTGTTTACGTTTGGTACGACAACGAGTACGGATACTCGCACCAGGTTGTTCGCATCATTCAGCAACTTTCGGGCACTCACCCGCCGCGGATTCCCTAACGTTCGTTAGCCCGAACGGCGGTCTAGAGTAGTTCCATGGCTCAGGACCGTGGCTTTGACAGGCTTGTCAATTTCAGCGATGCAATCGTTGCAATTGCTGCGACCTTGCTCGTTTTGCCATTGGTAGACAAGGCCTCCGCCATCGGAAATACGCCTATCCCGGAGTTCCTGCGCGATAACGCGATTTCGTTCGTTGTGTTTGTGCTTTCTTTCGTGGTCATTGGCCGTTTCTGGCTGGCGCATCACCGTTTCTTTGACCACTTGAAGAGCTTCAGCCCTGGTCTCATGCTCTTCAATTTGTTGTGGCTTCTCGGCATTGTTTTTCTGCCGTTCCCGACCGAATTGATTGTCTCCGGGCACGGGGTCACCAGCCTTGCCGCTGCCGTGTACATCGGAACGATGTTGTTCATCTCGATTGCGAACCTTGGTATGGCGATTGTGGCTCGCCGAAATGGTTCGCTTATTCAGGATTCCGAGAAGTTCCGCAAAGCTTATGTACTTTCGGTGACAACCACCGTCGTGACGGCGATTGCGTTTTTCATCAGCTGGGTTTGGCCAATGATCGGTCTTTGGTCGCTGTGGCTGCTGGTGCTCAGCCCCATTCTTGGGCGCCTTTCCGAGCGTTTTGAAGGTAAACGCGCAAAGGCAGGATCTGCTTGAGTACACGCACCGCCCGCGCAGCCAAGGTCAAACCGCTGCGCAAAGAGTCTTACGCGGGTTTCTTGTACCCGAGCTTCTTCATCCTTGCCGCGTTTGTTGTGACGATGCTCGTGTGGAACATGTTGCTGAGCTTCATGCGCTTCCCCGGTTATGGAAACGGAAAATGGATCGGGCTTAAGAACTACATCGATCTCATCAGTGACGGCGAATTCTGGCAGGCTTGCCTCCACTCGCTCTATTACGTGATTCCGATGGCTATCATCCCGGGTGCACTCGCACTCTTGCTCGCTGTTGCTGTGTTTGATGCGTTCAAGGGCGTGCTTTCGGAGAAGCTCGTGCCCTGGGTGCGCGGTGGCTTCTACCTGCCTCAGGTGATTCCCATCGCCATTACCGGAACGCTGTGGGGCTGGCTTCTCGACGGTGAACAGGGCGTTGTCAACGCCATGCTTCGCGACTGGGGACTCGACAGCTGGCAGCACAACTGGCTCGGTCGACCCATTCCTGCGTTGATCAGTCTTACCATCGTCATGATCTGGCTTCAGCTCGGCTTCGCGTTCGTCATTTTTCTTGCTGGGCTTGCCCGCCTTGATGTCGGGACTCTCGAAGCAGCCAGCGTTGATGGCGCGAATTGGTGGCAACGGATGCGCTACATCTCGTTCCCCTCGCTCTTGCCCGAGATTCTCGTCGTGATGCTCATCACTGTCGTAGGTGGGCTTAAGGTTTTCGCTCCCGTGGTTTACCTCACTATGGGAGGGCCACAGGGGAGCACCTCCAGTGCTGCCACGTTCGCTGTGCACTCGTTCTTTGGTGGGCAGTTCGTTGGCGGAGGCTCTGCCGTGACGACACTCATGGCTCTCGGTATTGGTGCGGGAGTTTCGTTTATCGCGTTCATCTTCACTCGCGCGAACAAGCGAGCTGGAGGTGAAAAGTGAAGCGACTGATTTCCAAAGCTCCGCGCCGAACTCTGGTTGTGTTGCTCGCTCTGTTTGCTCTTTTATGGGCATCGCCGTTCTTGCTCGCGCTGAACTCTTCGTTCAAGTCGCCCAGCGAGTTCATGTCGACGGGGGTCTTGCAGCCTGCAGAAACTATTTCGTTTGCTAACTACCTGAATGTCTGGGTCACGCTCGACTTCCCGCTCAAGGTCATGAACTCGATGATCATTTCGGTGGGCGGCCTGCTGGTCAGCATGGTCATGGCGTTCTTTATCTCGTATGCGATATCTATCGGCAAGCACAAATGGCGCACGTTCGTTTTGGCCACCTGCGTTGTCATCTTTTTGATGCCTCAGGAAGCATTCGCATATCCCGTCTTCTTGATTTCGAAGATGGTTCACATGTACGGCAACGTTGCATTCCTGATCATCCCTCTTGGCATTACCGGTGCTGCGTTCGCAACGTTCTTGCTCGGCAACATCATGAACCACTTCCCGGTCGAGCTACTCGAGGCCGCTGCTATTGACGGCGCTTCGCGCTGGCAAGTCATTCGACAAGTTCTCATCCCGTTGATGATGCCGTCGCTGCTTACGGTTGCTCTGCTGCTTTTCGTCGCGAACTGGAACGAGTACTTGCTCACGCTTCTGCTACTGCCGGATTACGAGAGCCAGACCGTTCCGCTTGCTGTGGCATCGCTTGATATTGGCGACTCGTGGCATCCGCCGCCTATGCCGGTAGTGGCAGCTGCCAGCATCTTGGGTGCTGTGCCATCGTTCATCATCTTTGCTCTGTTCCAGCGCAGCCTGATTCGCGGAATCACGCTGGGTTCAAGCCGCTAGCCGTCTCTGCTCCAGCGTTCGCGCCGGTATCGTTGAAGCATGGCTGACGAGAAAGAGACCGGTGTTTCACCGGTGCGACAGGTTCGCCCCAAAACGGAAGGGTGGAACCAGAAACTCGACGCCGAAGGTCGACCTCTTCTGGAGTTCGCTGCGCCTCGTGGCGCAAAGCCACCGGTTCACCTGGCTGATCTCGACATTGCCGAGCGCAAAGATTTCGTCACCGGGCTTGGCCTTCCAGCATTTCGTGCCAAGCAAATAGCCACGCACTACTTCACGCACTACACGACAGACGCCGCCGAAATGACGGATCTTCCCGCAGCTGGACGCGATGAAATCGTGGCTCAGGTCTTGCCTCCGCTTCTGACTGAAGTCAAGCGTCTGCGGACCGACAACGGTGACACCATCAAATTCTTGTGGCGCCTCTTCGACGGAGCACTCGTCGAGTCGGTTCTGATGCGCTACCCGGGTCGAATCACATTGTGCGTTTCCTCTCAGGCGGGGTGTGGCATGAACTGTCCCTTCTGTGCCACCGGACAGGCAGGGCTGACTCGAAACCTCTCGTCGGCGGAAATCATCGACCAGGTCGTGCGCGCTAACCAAGCCATCAAAGCGGGCGAGCTCGGCGGCAAGAAGCGCGACGACAACACGCCAGACCGCGTGAGCAACATTGTGTTTATGGGCATGGGGGAGCCGCTAGCTAACTACAAGCGACTGATGCACTCGGTGCGCACCATGGTGGCTCCTCAGCCAGACGGCTTGGGGATGTCTGCCCGCCACATCACAGTTTCGACCGTTGGTCTTGTTCCGAGCATTCAAAAGCTTGCCGACGAAAAGATTCCGGTCACTTTCGCCCTCTCGCTTCACGCACCCGACGATAAACTGCGCGACGAGCTCATCCCGGTTAACTCGCGTTGGAAGGTCGATGAAGCATTGGATGCTGCGCGCGAGTATTTCGATAAAACAGGGCGTCGTGTGTCCATCGAATACGCGCTCATCAAAGACATGAATGATCACGCGTGGCGCGCTGACCTTCTGGCAAAGAAGTTGAATGATCGTGGTCGCGGTTGGGTTCACGTCAATCCCATCCCGCTTAATCCAACTCCGGGCTCAATCTGGACGGCGTCTGAACCTGCAGTGATGCGCGAGTTTGTTCGCCGTCTCGATGAAGCTGGAATCCCCACGACGCTGCGCGATACGCGCGGCAAGGAAATCGACGGGGCCTGCGGTCAACTCGCTGCGGCCGACTAAAAACGCCGCCTTATCCAAGAGTTGGTAAAGGTCAACCGCTGATTCGTCGAACTCTACTGCGAAGCTGTTTTCGTCCACCTACTCTGAAAATACGAGCGATTCACTCGCCCGATATTTGAAGGAGTTTGATGATGAAAAAGTTGTTCACCACTCGCGGTGGCAAAGTTGGTTCGGCTGTTTTGGCAGCAGCGGTCATTGGTGCCGCGTCACTGGGTGTCGCGTCGGCAGCAAGCGCTCACGATAACCGTGGCGGTAATAAACCCCGCGTTTCGAACTCCGCTCAGGTCCAGCGCACGCACACCCCTCGACCGACACAGGCAGCAGCGCTCAAGTTTGTTGAACGTCAGGATGTTGTCATCTCGGGTTCGACCACGGTTGGTTCGACGCTCACCATCAACCCAGGTATTTACGAGCCTGCTGGTGACACGGTGACCTACCAGTGGCAGCGCAATGGCGTGAACATTCCTGATGCCACCGCAACTGAATACGTGCTCACCGCCGAAGACGCTGGCACGCAGATTCGTATCGTCGAGACTGTCGCCAAGGCAAGCTACAAGACCGAGGTTGAGCACTCCAACCGACTCTGGATCCCAGCCGCGTAAATAGTTCCCCTGCTATACGCGTTGGTGCTGGCGGGCGTACACCTAGTGAGGTGTGCGCCCGCCGTTTACTATGAGCGTTTGTCCCGAAACGTACGCCGCTTCATTGCTTGCAAAATAAACCACCGCCCACCCGATTTCTTCTGGGGTGCCCCAACGGCCGGCAGGTACTGTCTCTAGATAACCATCGAGGATGCTCTGAGGTAAGTCTTTGTGTCGTTCAACGGGCACGAACCCAGGAGCAACGGTGTTCACGGTGATGCCAAACTCAGCTAACTCTTTCGCCGCGCTGCGGCTCCATCCGATCTGGGCGCCCTTGGCTGCGACGTAGGCGCTGGAGCCCGGCTCGCTGGCTTCAAATACTTCACTGGTGATGTTGATGATGCGACCGAACTTTGCGCTCTTCATGTGGGGGAGTGCGCGTTGCGTCACGACCAAGGGTGATTTCAGAAAGCTGTCGATCATCGATTGGTGGTAGTTCCAGTCCTCTTCGTCAATCGAAACCGAGCGCTGCGGAGCTGTGGCGCACAAAACGATGGTGTCCACGTGTCCTGCTGTGGACTCGACCGTTTCAAACACACGGTTAGTTTGCGCTGAGTCGGCAGTGTCACCTAACGCAAGGACAGCTGAGCTTCCGATGCCAGCGATTGCGTCGACGGTTTCCTGTGCGCGTTCGGCATTTATGTCATTCACCGCGACCGTGGCACCTGCTCGAGCAAGGGCGATGCTGATGCCTCGTCCAAGGCCGCCACCGGCCCCAGTGACGAGAACCACGCGACCAGATAGTGAAAACAGTTCCTGCGATTTTGCCGTCATGTGTCGATGCTATGACACCGTTGCGCCATAGACTCCATGCGTGGATCGTCGAAGCTTCATCGCAACTCTCGCGACCGGTATCGCTGTGGCGGCTGCTGGTGGTGTTGGTGCGTATGCGGCCGGGCGTTCAGGTTTTGATCCCGTTGAGTCACTGTTAGGGACGCTGCCCTCGCCGGAGACAAGCCCCACGATGACTTCCTCTCCAGCGCCAACACTGCTGTACCCGAACGGTCGACCGGTGCCGACCAAGATCCCTAAAGCAACCGGAATCTATGGCCGTTTCGCTGTTCCTCGTCTGCGAAAGATCA
>JBDKLU010000134.1:0-4739 GCA_039795475.1 Actinomycetota bacterium
AATACCCAGTCGAGGAACGTCACGAGCGCCATCATGATGATGACGAACACCAAGACGACAAAGAAGTAGTTGATCAGTTCTTTGCGAGTAGGTGTGACGACCTTCTTGAGTTCGGCAAAAACCTGGCGCAGGAAGAGCGCAAGACGCGCGAACGGGTTGCGCTTGGCTGCGCGATCCGCTTTGGCGCGTTCGACCAGGTCTTCACCTGGTTCGTCTGCGATATTCGTTGCCATTATTTGCCTTTCGAAGGAGCAGGGCGGACAGGACTCGAACCTGCAACCTGCGGTTTTGGAGACCGCTGCTCTACCAATTGAGCCACCGCCCTAGGCTGGTCGACAGGCATGCTAAAGCATGGCCTTTTCAACCAACTTCGCAAGTCTACGCGAGGATGCTCCCTCCACGCAAAGCGAGCCCACCTCGCCAGCGACTGACCTAAACTTGTCTGCGTGACTACGAACTCGCGCATCTCCGCTCGCATTGCCGCAATCGCTGAATCAGCGACCCTGAAAGTTGATGCCAAGGCTAAATCCCTGCAGGCCGCAGGCCGTCCGGTGATTTCCTATGCCGCGGGCGAACCTGACTTCCCGACCCCCGATCACGTGGTCGAGGCAGCGGTTGCCGCGGTTCGCGATCCCAAGAACCACCGCTACACCCCCGCAATTGGGCTTCCCGAGCTGCGCGAAGCAATTGCCGAGAAGACGAAGCGTGACAGCGGTCTCGAGGTTCCGATTAGCCAGATCGTCGTCACCAACGGTGGCAAGCAGGCGGTCTACCAAGCGTTCGCGGTGCTGCTGAACCCCGGCGACGAGGTTCTCGTCCCGACCCCCTACTGGACCACCTATCCCGAGGCTATTGCCCTTGCCGGCGGTAAGCAGGTCGACGTTTTCGCCGGCGCCGACCAGAACTACCTCGTCACCGTAGACCAACTTGAGGCTGCCCGCACCGACCGCACCAAGGTCTTGCTGTTCGTCTCGCCCTCGAACCCCACCGGATCGGTTTACTCCCCCGAGCAAACCAAGGCGATTGGCGAGTGGGCTGACACGCACGGCCTCTGGGTGATCACCGACGAGATTTACCAGAATCTCACCTACGACGGCGTTCGCGCGGTGTCGATCGTGGAGGCTGTTCCGTCGCTCGCCGACCGCACCATCCTGGTTAATGGTGTTGCCAAGACGTACGCCATGACCGGATGGCGTTTGGGCTGGATGGTCGGCCCCGCCGACGCCATGAAAGGTGCCGCCAACCTGCAGTCGCACCTGTCGAGCAACGTGAACAACATCGCCCAGCGCGCTGCCCTCGCCGCTCTCACCGGCCCACAAGACTGCGTTGAAGAAATGCGCAAGGCATTCGACCGTCGCCGCAAGGTGATTGTCGCCGAGCTCAACAAGATTGATGGCATCCACTGCCCCACCCCTGAGGGTGCGTTCTACGTTTACCCCGATGTGACCGGGCTTCTGGGTCGCGAGTGGGATGGCGTGACCGCCACCACCTCGCTCGAGCTCGCGGATCTCATCCTCGACAAGGCCGAAGTTGCTGCGGTTCCCGGTGAGGCATTCGGCCCCTCCGGCTTCTTGCGCTTCAGCTACGCGCTCGGTGACGCACCCCTTCTCGAAGGCATCCAGCGCCTGCAGAAGCTGTTCGCTTGAACAGTGAAGCCCGCTCCCTCTACGGAGCGGGCTTCACCCTTCACAAACGGGAAATTTATCCCATGTACTTCTGACGAAGTAACTCTGCGTCGTTCATGAGCACCTTCGGGTCACCCTGGTACGAAACGTGGCCACTGGTGACAACGACAGCGTCTTGAGCGATACCGAGTGCGAGATGTGCAAACTGCTCAACGAGCAGAACACCCACACCCGACTTGGCGATGCCCTCGATCACCGGCAGCAGTCGCATGAAAACGACCGGGGCCAGACCGAGGGACATCTCGTCGAGAAGGAGGTACTTGGGCTTCGACGCGAAGGCACGTGCGAGCACGACCATCTGCTGCTCACCACCCGAGAGCAGAATCGACTGGTTGTTCAGTCGCTTCTCAAGCTCGGGGAAGAGACCGAGGGCCTCATCCAAGTCGCTCTTCTTGCGAGCGGTCAGCTGGAGGTTCTCTTTCACGGTGAGCGACGGGAAGATCATGCGACCCTGCTCAACGACGGCGAGACCGCTGTTAGCGCGGCGACGCTTCGAGAACTTGGTGATGTTCACGTCATCCATCGTGACCGTTCCGGCACTGGGGATGAGCACACCCGCGATGGACTCGATCAGGCTGGTCTTACCAGCACCGTTCGGACCAACCAGAGTGGTGATGGCACCGGGCTTGATTTCAAGAGAGACGTTCGAGATAACCGGACCGACACCGCGGCTGACAGTTACATCATTCAGTACGAGGCTCACAGCATCTCCGTTTCACCCATGTAGGCCTTGAGCACCTCTTTGTTCGAAAGAACTTCTTCTTGCGAACCGGATGCGAGAACTTCACCAAAGTTGAGAACGGTGAGCTCGGTCGTAACGCTACGAACGAGGTCGAGGTCGTGCTCAATGATGAGGAGGGTCACACCGTACTTGGTGGGAACCTGGCGCAAGCGCTCACCGAACGCGATGTGCTGTTCGTGGTCGAGACCCGCAGCCGGCTCATCGAGCATGAGGAGCTTGGGCTTGGATGCGACACCCGCGGCCACCTCGATGAGGCGACGCGTTCCTACGTCAACCACGCTGAGCGGGGTGTAGTAGGTGGGGCAACCGAAGAAGTGAAGAACTTCGTCGATTTGGGCACGCGAGGCCTTACCCATCGAAACAAACTTGAGGTACGCACCGACAGTAAGCGTCGAAGGGACGCGGTCCTGCTGGTAGGTGCGACGAAGGCCGGTACGAGCGATACGGCTCGGGCTCAGCTTGTCGAGCCTGACACCGTCAAGCGTGACGTTTCCGGTGTGATCGGGAAGGAAGCCGCTGATGGCGTCGATGAACGTCGACTTACCAGCACCGTTCGGACCGATGAGGCCGAAAATGGTTCCCTCTTTCACAACGACGTTGACGTCAGAGTTGGCCTTGACGGCGCCGAATTGAACCGTGAGGTTCTCGACGACGAGAAGCGGCTTGCCCGTGCCCTTGGGGATCGGAACCGACTCAATCTCCTTGTGGCTCTCAACGGCCGCCACTTCAGCGACAGCAGCCATCTGCTTGGCGCGCTTGCCCTTGCGGACTCCACGACGAATGTCTTCACCAAGGTTCGAACCAGTCGTGATGCCCTGAATACCCAAAACACCGAACAGGATGTCACCCCAGAAGGCCTGCCAACCTAGACGCGTGAGGATGTAGGGGATGACGACGGAGAGGATTCCACCGAACAGAGCCATGTCAATGAGGTACGAACCCACGATGGTCGACAGCACGTAGAGCACCAGCGAACCGTAAGGGGTGAACGCCTCAGGACGCGCTTGTAGGTAAATCAGCTCGTAGACACCACCGGCGACACCACCGACGAAGGCGCTGATCGCAAATGCGGTGATTTTGGCGAACTGAACGTTGGTTCCCGACGACGCGGTTCCACGCTCAGAGAACGCCACCATCTTCCACGACGATCCCCAACGGCTGCGTTGGATGTACACCAGCGCGACGGCGACGATGACGGTGATGACAATGATGATGACCGTAATCGGGAACATCGCGTTTTGGTCGCTCGCGTTGGAGATTCCCAGCGGGCGCGTGATCTGCGAATTGACCTGCAACTCGGGGAAGCCAAAGGCTACCAGGAGTAAGCTCACCGCGGACGCGAGGGAAAGCGTCACAATCGCGAGGTTCACGCCACGCAATCGAAGTGCCGGCAGACCCACCAAGATACCGATGACGAGCGCGAAGAGTGCGCCGGCAATCATGTAAATGAAGAAGGTCACGGGGCCGAAAGCGTCTCCGCCGAGCTTGACGGACAAGAGCTCAATCAGCCATGCACTTGCCGCAGCAAATGTGAGCTGGCAGAGCGCAATCATTCCGGCGCTGCCGGTCACGATGCCGAGGCCCATGAGCAAGATCATCATCATGAGGACCTGCGAGACACGGTTGAACGAGAAGTCGTGGGAAATCCACGGGATGAAGAGAATGGCAATTCCCACGATGAGCGCGACCACACCAAAGCTCACTGGCGCGTACGCCTTGTGAACGAAGGACTGACCGGTCAGCGACGAGGGAATACCGTTGTCGAGCTTCACGCTGTCTTTAGCGGGCGACATCCCACACCTCCTTGCGCTGGTTCCACAGGAGGAACACGACGATAACGACGAAGACGAAAAGGTCCTTCAAACCAGACACCCACAGCAGCGGGCTCGAAGCGAGAAGGTTCTGCAAGATACCAATCACGAGACCGCCCACGATGGCCAGCCACATGTTCTTGAATGCACCCACGAGTGCTGCTGCTGCGCCAGGAATGATGAAGAGCGCGAAAGGAACGTAGTCGTTGCTGATGGTGCTGGGGAGGAACGAGATCGCGATCGAGATGATCGCACCCGAGACGGCCCAGATACCGACGTTCAGCATCTTGACGTTGACACCAATCAACTCAGCGGCGTTCTGGCGGTCGGAGATTGCACGAAGGCGCACACCGAACATTGTCTTCTTGAGAACAATCTGTAGAACAATCACTGTGGCAAACACCAGCGCGAGCAGGGCCACCAGGTTGTAGGTAATGGTAATCAGCGAACCACCGACTTCAAACGAAGCGAGTGGAAGCGTAGGAAGCAGTGGCTGGTAGT
>JBDKLU010000135.1:0-25979 GCA_039795475.1 Actinomycetota bacterium
CGCCACATGGTACCGATCCAGTTGAAGATCTTTACACCGGTGGGAACCGCGATCAACATGGTCATCAGAGCGAAGAACGGCAGCAGTACCGATCCGGTGACGTACATGTGGTGAGCCCAGACCGTCATCGACAATGCCCCAATGGAGAGCGTTGCGTACACAAGGGTCTTGTATCCGAAAATCGGCTTGCGGCTGAATACCGGAATGATTTCCGATATGACGCCGAAGAACGGCAACGCGAGAATGTAGACCTCGGGGTGACCGAAGAACCAAAACAGGTGCTGCCAGAGCATTGCTCCACCGGTAGCTGAGTCATACACGTGTGCGCCAAAAATTCGGTCTGCGGCTAAGCCGAAAAGTGCCGAAGCGAATACGGGGAACACAAGGATGACGAGGATCGAGGTTACAAGAATGTTCCAGGTGAAAATCGACATACGGAACATGGTCATACCGGGAGCACGCATCGTGATGATCGTGGTGATGAAGTTGACGGCACCAAGAATCGAACCGAAACCGCTCATAGCAAGACCCATGACCCACATGTTGCTTCCGATACCGGGGCTGTACGTTCCGTTCGAAAGCGGGGTGTATGAGAACCAACCGAAGCTGGCAGCACCTTGCGGGGTCAGGAAGCCAGCGACTGCAATCATTGAACCAAAGAAGTAGAGCCAGTAGGAGAGCATGTTCAGACGCGGGAAGGCCACGTCAGGAGCACCGATCTGGAGCGGAATGAGTTCGTTAGCCAAACCTGCAAAGAGAGGCGTGGCCACCATGAGAAGCATGATGGTGCCGTGCATTGTGAACAATTGGTTGTACTGCTCTTTGGTAGCCAGAACTTCCATACCGGGCGCAAACAGTTGCAACCGGATAATCATCGCCATGATGCCGCCGATGACGAAGTACACAAGTGACGTGATGATGTAAAGGTGACCAATGACCTTGTGGTCGGTCGACGTCAGCCAGCGAACGATAACGTTGCCTCGTTTGCTGTTACGGGTAACGCCAACAGTCGAGCTAGCTGACGGGTTGGACTGAACCACGGGAACGGGCGTGAGAGTTGCGCTCATGATGACCCCTACTTGTTCACGGCGACAACAGCCGCCTTGTTCGTGTTGCGATCATATTCAGTGCCAAGCTGACCGCTGAATCCTTCATCGCGAAGTTTCTTAATGTACGCGTCATACTCTGCCTGCGAAACAACCTTGACGTTGAAGAGCATCTGCGAGTGGAACTCGCCACAGAGCTCGGCGCACTTACCACGGAACGTGCCCTCACGCTCAGGGATCACCGACATGTAGTTGGTCTTACCGGGAATCATGTCTTTCTTGTACAAGAAATCGATGACCCAGAACGAGTGAATGACATCGCGTGCCTGCAGCTGGATTTCAACCTTCTTGCCAACGGGCAGGTACAGGGTCGGAATCGAAGCCGGGTCGATTGAGCCCTGAGGTGCGTTCGGGTCAGTCGAAGGCTGAACCTGGATGCCTGAGTAGTAAACGTTGTAGTTGGTGTAGTTGAAGTCCCACGCCCACTGCTTGCCGAAGGCCTGGATGGTGACATCTGGTTTGTCGAAACGAGCTTCGATAGCTGCCTCATCACGCGCGGTGAAGAAGAAGAACCCAACAATCATGATGAGTGGTACGACCGTGAAAAATATTTCAATCGGCATGTTGTAGCGAAGCTGCACGGGAACACCGGTCTCGCCCTTGCGGCGACGGTAAACGATCGTTGCCCAAATCATGAGCCCCCAAGCGATGAGACCAACGCCGAGGAGAACAATCCAGCTGGTGTTCCAGAGACCGATGATGCGGTCAACCTGGTTGGTTGTTCCCGGGAGCGTGGGAAGGTATCCCGTGAGCTCCTGCTGCGTGCAGCCGGATAGGACGAGAGCAACTGTGGCTACAACCGGGATGGCTAGCCAGCGAAGTCGACGCGATGTTCGCACGTGAGACCTTTCCACAACTTTTCCTACCTAAAAAATGATTGGCAGGTAATTTTCAGCCTACCTTGTGAGGCACCCGTTTGCAGGCTCTCAACGCCGTTGCAACGGATGAAAAAATACTGATACCGGCTAGTGGAAAGAATCCCCGCAGGCGCAACTTCCGGCAGCATTGGGGTTGTCAATTTGGAAACCCTGCTTGTGGATTGTGTCTTCGAAATCGATACTCGATCCGTCAACAAAAGGCACGCTCTTTCGGTCGACAATGACCTCAACACCGTCGAAATCAACGATGGCGTCGCCCTCGAGAACACGCTCGTCAAAGTACATTTCGTAACGCAGACCAGCGCATCCGCCTGACTGAACTGCCAGTCGCAGGCGAAGATCGTCGCGACCCTCCTGATTAATCAGGGCACGAACCTTGTCAACGGCTGCAGGGGTGAGGTTTACTCCGTGTGCCTTGGATTCCGTGATTTCAGTACTCATGACGTTCCTTAGACTCGATTTCCATTGATTCCATTATCCGGCAATTTCCGGGGGCTATAAGCCCATCAGGAACAGTGCCTCGGTCACGATTGCCTTTTCAAACGAAGGCAAGTGAAGTGACTCGTTGGGGCTGTGTGCGCGAGTATCAGGATCTTCGATCCCAGTGACCAAAACAACTGCCTGAGGGAACTCTTCAACAAAATCAGCGATGAACGGAATGGAGCCACCCACACCAATATCGACCGGTGAAACACTCCATGCGGCCGCCATGGCAGCTTTGATCGTGTCGACTACCTCATGTGTGGCTTCCATCTCAAACGCGGAACCATTTCCCATGGACTCGGTTGTAATTCGGGCACCAAAAGGCACATCGGCTTCAATGAAGGCGCACAGGATGCTCTCGGCCTCTGCGGCGTCTTGTCCAGGTGCAACCCGCAGGCTCACCATTGCACTTGCCGTCGGTAAAAGAGTGTTACTTGATTCAGAAGTGCTCGGAGCATCCATTCCAATAACAGTGATGCTCGGCTGGTTCCAGATTCGATCCAGATAGTCGCCGCGCCCAATGGGCGAAACACCCTCGAGCAATCCAGATTCTTCACGCAACTGAATTTCTGAGTATTCGGGAACCTTGCTGACCCGGGAGCGCAAGCCAGGAACGGCTACAGAACCATCAGGCCCGTGAAGACGGGATAGAACGCGGATGAGCGGAATCATGGCATCGGGAACCGCTCCCCCGAACATTCCTGAGTGGACAGCGTGATCGAGAGTTTGGACGGTGACTTTAACTGTGGCGTTGCCTCGCAAGGACACGGTGAGCGCAGGAATATCAGTCGACCAGTTACCAGAATCAGCGACAACGATGACATCCGCTTCGAGCGCCTTTTTGTGCGCGGTCAGAGTGGCACCGAATGATGGAGACCCGTACTCCTCCTCGCCCTCAATGAACAGCACAATGCCGATATCGCGATTGCTTTCGACGGACGACCAAATGTCTAGGGCAGCGAAATGCGAGATAACACCGGCTTTATCGTCAGCCACTCCCCTGCCAAAAAGTCGATCGCCGTTCTGCGTGGGGGCAAATGGCGGGGTTTCCCAGAGAGTTTCATCGCCGGGTGGCTGAACATCGTGGTGTGCGTACAGAAGAACGGTCTTGGCGCCATTTTTGGGTTCTCGCCGTGCAATAACGCTGGGCTGACCAAGGTCACCAGCGGCAGTTGGCTCGCGATGAATTGCTACCGAATCGAACACTCCACTCTCGCGAGCAAGCGCAGCAACCAGCTCAGCGCTTGCTTGAACCTGGGATTGGTCGAAGCTCGGCCACGAAACAGACGGGATTCGTGCGAGTTGATCAAGCTTGTCGCGATAGGTAGCCATGCGCGCCGCGACAAGACTCTGGATCTGTGCCACGTATGCCGGCGTCGAATGTGCAGAATTTTGAACGCTCATGCCGCTAATCTTATGTTCGCACTCACGGCAAACGAAGGAACCCCAGATGGCCAACAGCAAAGATTCCACCGAGCAGGCTTCGACAGACGCAACTGCGTCGACCAAAGCAACCGGAAAGGGTCAGGCCACTCCTCGCCGTAAAGACCAAGAAGCGGCAAATAAGCGCCCATTAGTACCCACTGATCGCAAGGTAGCGCGCCAGGAAGCTCGCATCGCTCAGGCAAACGCACGCGAGAAGGCCCGTATCGGCATTGCAATGGGAGACGAGCGTTACCTGCCTGCACGCGACCGTGGAGTTCAGCGCCGATTCGCTCGTGACTACGTTGACGCCCGCTACAACTTCGGTGAACTCCTCGTACCGTTCATGGTTCTCGTCATCGTGACATCCTTCATTCCTGGCACCGAGATTGCATCTGTTTCCGTCATGTGGGTATTCGTAGGTCTTGTCTTTATCGACTCGATGATTTTGATTACGCTGCTTCGTCGCCGCATGGAGATCAAGTTCGGCAAGAACAGCATGGAGCGAGGAGTTCGCTGGTATGCAATTATGCGCGGGATTCAGCTCCGCCCGATGCGCATGCCGAAGCCTCAGGTCGCGCGCCGCGAATACCCAAACTAACCGCGCATAACGCGCAGTCGAGCTTTTCAGAGAGCTCGGTTTATTTGACGCACCCAGAATGGGCCGTAGTAGACAAAGGCGCTATACCCCTGAACAAGGGTCGCTCCATGATCCATACGAGTGGCGACATCGCTGCCAGATTCAACTCCGCCCACTGAAATCACACAGAAATCAGCGGGAACAATTGCTCGGATTACATCGAGAACTTCGAGTGCGCGTGCTTTCAAGGGGCGCCCAGAGAGCCCACCTGCACCGATTGCTTCGACTTTGTCGGCGGGAGTTTTCAGCCCAGCGCGAGAAAGAGTCGTGTTTGTCGCGATGATTCCAGCCAGCTTGAGATCAACGGCGAGGTGTGCAACTTTGCGAACTTCATCGTCTGTGAGGTCTGGAGCAATCTTCACAAGTAGCGGCTTCGCGTCAACTGCCTCGAGAACTGCAGCCAACAGCGGACGAAGCTGGTCAATTTCTTGAAGACCGCGAAGACCAGGAGTGTTGGGTGAACTTACGTTGACGACCATGTAGTCGGCATATGGTGCAACGAGCTTTGCGCTCATGACGTAATCAGCAGTTGCGTTCTCTACTTCCACCACACGGCTCTTGCCGATGTTGACGCCGATAACCGGCCGGTGCTTCCACGAACGAACCTTCTTGAGATGGCGCACAGCTGCCTCGGCACCGTGGTTGTTGAAACCCATGCGGTTGATCAGCGCGTAGTCGGCGACGAGTCGGAACAAGCGCGGACGCGGATTGCCCGGTTGAGCGATCGCCGTGAGTGTGCCAACCTCGACGTGCCCGAACCCCAGGTTGGTTAGTCCACGGATGTACCGCGCATCTTTGTCAAAGCCTGCTGCGAGTCCGAACGGTGTTGAGAAGTGAAGTCCGAGCGCTTGAACATCAACGTGGCGACGCGGCTTGGTACACGCTCGAATGATGTCACCAATGACTGGCCAACCACACACTCGAATGACCGCTGCGGCCAGGTGGTGCGCCGTTTCCGGATCGAACTTTGTCAGCACCCCGCGAAAAAGCGCGGTGTACAGGACAGGAGGTTTTTGCGAAGTGGTCACGAAGGTCTACTTCTCTTCTGTGGTTGCTCGCGCTGCGGCTTCGCGGTCTGCCCGCAGAACCTCAATAGCCGACTCAAAATCAGCTAATGACTCGAAGGCTTGATACACGCTTGCAAACCGAAGGTAGGCAACCTCATCGAGTTCACGCAAGGGAGCCAAAATTGACAAGCCAATTTCGTTTGCCTCGATCTGGGAAGCACCGGTGGCGCGAATTGCCTCTTCAACTTTTTGAGCAAGAACTGCCAAGTCAGCGTCGGTCACAGGTCGGCCCTGGCAGGCTTTACGAACACCAGCAACAACTTTCTCGCGGCTGAACGGTTCGACGACACCTGAGCGCTTAATCACGCTCAGGCTCGCTGTTTCCATGGTGCTGAATCGTCCACCACACTCAGGACATTGGCGACGGCGTCGAATGGAAAGGCCATCGTCAGATGTGCGCGAGTCAATCACGCGAGAATCTGCGTGGCGGCAAAAAGGGCAATACATGGTCTCTGGTCCTAGCTTTGTTCGTCGAATCGGATAGCTACCGCTTCGCCGTGTGCGGGAAGTGCCTCATTGGTCGCGAGTGCTTGGAGCCCAGCAGAGACTCTGCGAAGGGCATCCGCGCTGTAATCCACAACCTGCTGAGCGCGAAGGAATGTGTACGCACCGAGTCCAGAGGAGAAAGCCGAGTGACCTCCTGTAGGAAGAACGTGATTGGACCCGGCTGAATAGTCTCCCAGGCTGACGGGCGAGTATGGCCCAAGGAAAATAGCTCCAGCGTTCACCAACCGAGGCAACAAAGCATCGTTGCGAGAAGTTTGAACCTCGAGGTGTTCAGGCCCGTAAGCATTCGAGAAATCAACGGCAACATCGAGTGAGTCGACGACGACAAGTGCGGATTGAGAACCACCGAGGGCAACGCCCACGCGCTCGGCGTGCATCGTTTGATCGACCTGAGAGACAAGCTCACGGCTGACCGCGTCAACGAGCTCTGGCGAATCTGTCACAAGGACGGCAGAAGCCAGTTCATCGTGCTCGGCTTGACTAATCAGATCCGCAGCGACAAAACGAGGATCTGCACTCGAATCGGCAATGATCAGGATCTCGGTTGGACCTGCTTCGGAATCGATACCAACGTGCGATCGCACATAGCGCTTCGCAGCAGCAACGTACTGATTGCCTGGTCCGGTAATGACACTGACAGGAGCAAGCTCAAGTTCTGGAACACCAAAAGCGAGGGCTCCGATTGCGCCGGCGCCTCCCATGGCATAGACCTCAGAAATGCCGAGCAACTCTGCTGCCGCAAGAATCGTGGGGTGGATTCTTCCGCCAAAAGCCTCTTGAGGTGGCGACACCAAGGCAATTGACGTGACACCAGCGACCTGAGCAGGCACAACGTTCATAACAACGCTCGATGGGTAAACCGCCTTGCCGCCGGGAACATACAAGCCAACACGCTCCACCGGGAGCCAGCGCTGAATAACCCTTGCCCCGTCGCCAAACTCGGTAATGGCATCGGTTGGAAGCTGAGCGGTTGTCGCTTTACGCACGCGCTCGATTGCGCTTTCTAGCGCCTGGCGAATCTCGGGAGAAAGCGACTCGAGAGCCTGCGTGAAGTGCTCCCGCGGGACTCGAATGCTGTGTTCGCTGACCCGATCGAAACGCTCAGCGTGAGCCCGAAGCGCACCTTCTCCCCCATCGCGAACCTGGTCGACGAGGTCGCGGGCCGCTGCGTGAGCGGATTGCGAATCGCCGACGTGACGAGGAATAAGGGCCAACATCTCCGACCGGTCGGGCTGTTGACCTCGCAGGTCGAGAACACGCATCATGATGGCTTAATCCTATTGGTCGCTATGCCAGGCAGGACGGACCAAGGAGCGACTTTAGCTCGCCATACAGATCAGACGTAATTCGAATGCGCGTAGGTAGCTCAAAAATGCGAGCCGTGGCGCCTCGAGTCAGGCGCAGGCGCACCTCGGTGTCGCCAGGGTAACGACGCAAAACTTCATCGAGGCTGGCTGCTAGAGCTGCTGAGGCACGCTGTTCGGGGATTTGGAGCATGAGCGGCCCGCTCGATTCCGTTGATGCTCCCAAGTCGGGAACGCGCAATTCGCTAGCGTGGAGTGCCACTCCATCATCACGACGAGTAACGCGTCCGCGAATGGTGACAACTTGATCGTTCGCGAGAAGTTCACCGAATTCCTGGTAGGTACGGCCAAGGAACATGACAGACATCTCACCGGAGAAGTCTTCGATCTGAACGATTCCGTAGGCATTTCCTGAGTTCTTAGCAACGCGACGCTGAACTTCTGTGACAAGACCGGCAACGGTCACATGCTCGCCATCGCGTACGTCTTCTGACGAAGTCAGGTCGAGAATCGTGGTGGACGCAAATTTCGCCAATTGATTCTCAAGGCCCGCCAACGGATGGTCAGAGACGTAAAGCCCCAACATTTCTCGCTCGAAAGCTAGCTTGTCTCGCTTTGTCCATTCGGGGCGCTCAGGGACTGCTTCATCGTGCGCATCAAACTCGAAGATGTCCGCAAAAAGGTCAACCATGCCGACCGCTTCGTTGCGCTTAAGACTTACCGCCGATTCAATGGCATCTTCGTGAATCTCAACAAGTGCTCGGCGGGAATTGCCCATGGTGTCGAAAGCACCCGCCTTGATGAGGGAGTCAATCGTTTTCTTGTTGGCGACGTGAATCGGCACCTTCTTGAGGAAATCGTGGAAACTCGTGAATTCGCCTGCTTCTGAGCGCGCAGACTTAATGCCTTCGACGACGTTTGCACCGACGTTTCGAATCGCGCCGAGTCCAAAGCGAATGTCGGTTCCGACAGCCGAGAACACTCCATCCGATTGATTAACATCTGGCGGAAGAACTTGGATGCCCATGCGCCGACACTCGGAGAGATAGATGGCCAACTTGTCTTTTGAGTCGCCCACGCTGGTGAGGAGAGCTGCCATGAACTCAGCCGGATAGTTGGCCTTCAGATAGGCAGTCCAATAGCTCAAAACGCCATACCCGGCCGAGTGGGCCTTGTTGAAGGCGTAGTCGGCAAACGGAACGAGGGTCTCCCATAAAACCTTGATGGCAGCCTTGCTGTAGTTGCGCTCGAGCATTCCGGCTTCGAAACCCTCGAATTGCTTGTCGAGCTCTTCCTTCTTTTTCTTACCCATGGCGCGACGCAAAACGTCGGCTTGACCGAGTGAGAATCCAGCGACCTTTTGAGCGACAGCCATGACCTGCTCTTGGTACACGATCAGACCATAGGTAGTCCCCAAAATGTCTTCGAGGGACTCTTCGAGTTCGGGATGAATCGGCTCAATATTTTGTAGACCGTTTTTACGAAGTGCGTAATTGATGTGTGAGTTCACACCCATCGGACCTGGTCGGTACAACGCGATAACAGCAGAAATGTCTTCAAAGCTCGTGGGCTTGAGCTGACGCAGCAAGCCACGCATCGGGCCACCATCAAGCTGGAAAACCCCGAGCGTGTCCCCTCGAGACAAGAGTTCGTATGTTGCTTCGTCTGCATCGAGATCGAGCGTCTCTGGTTCCAGAACAATGCCACGGTTGGCTTTGATGTTTGCCAAAGCATCTTCGATCACCGTCAAGTTGCGCAAACCGAGGAAGTCCATTTTGAGCAGTCCGAGGGCTTCACACGGCGGCTGATCAAACTGAGTAATGATGGCGCCGTCATCTTCGCGCTTCATGATTGGGATGACGTCGATGAGTGGTTCCGCCGACATGATCACGCCGGCAGCGTGCACACCCCACTGTCGCTTGAGGTTTTCTAATCCCTTGGCTGTTTCAAAAACCGTCTTGCAGTCAATGTCGGTTTCAACGAGAGTGCGAAAGTCTGAGGCTTCTTTGTAGCGGTCTGCCTTGGGATCGAAGATTTCGGTCAGGGTGATGTCTTTACCCATGACCGACGGTGGCATTGCTTTGGTGAGTTTTTCACCGACCGAGTAGGGCATTCCCAACACGCGCCCGGAGTCTTTGAGCGACTGCTTGGCTTTGATGGTTCCGTACGTGACGATCTGGGCGACTCGGTCACTTCCGTACTTTTCGGTGACGTAACGAATGACTTCGGGACGGCGGCGATCGTCGAAGTCGACGTCAACATCGGGAAGCGAAACACGATCGGGGTTCAAGAATCGTTCGAAGAAAAGCCCATACTTGAGCGGATCGAGTTCCGTGATACCCATGGCATACGACGCCAGAGAACCGGCTGCTGAACCACGACCGGGACCAACCCGAATTCCCTGTGAACGCGCCCACGCGATGAAGTCGGCAACCACCAAGAAGTAGCCCGGGAATCCCATGGTCTTGATGACGCTGACCTCGTAATCGGCTTGAGCTTGGTGCTCCGGGCTGATTCCTCCAGGGAATCGCCTCTTCATGCCGGCCGCTACCTCTTTTTCAAACCAGGTCGCCTCAGTCTCACCTTCTGGAACAGGGAATCGGGGCAAGAGGTCACGGTGCTCGAAAGTTGTTTCGCAACGCTCCGCGATGAGCAACGTGTTGTCGCAGGCATCAGGGAAGTCGCGGAAGACGTTGCGCATTTCGGCTGCCGATTTGAGGTAGAACTCATTCGAATCGAACTTGAAACGCTTAGGGTCATCGAGTGTGGAACCGGACTGGACACACAGGAGAGCAGCGTGTGCGGTCGCATCGTGAGAGTGCGTGTAGTGAAGGTCGTTGCTAGCTACCAGCGGAAGGTCGAGCTCTTTGGCGAGCTGAATGAGCTCACGCATGGTGCGACGCTCAATTTCGATGCCGTGATCCATAATCTCGACAAAAAAGTTTTCTTTGCCGAAAATCTCACGGAACTCGGCAGCGGCCTTTTTAGCCTCGTCGTACTGGCCGAGACGAAGTCGGGTTTGCACCTCACCACCGACGCAACCAGTTGTTGCGATGATTCCCTTGGCGTACTGGTTGAGGAGCTCTCGGTCCATTCGGGGCTTGAAGTAGTAACCCTCGATCGATGCCAGCGACGACATACGGAATAGGTTATGCATGCCCTCGGCCGACTCCGAAAGAAGCGTCATGTGCGTGTAGGCGCCACCACTCGATACATCTTCAGATGAGTCTCCGTCAGCCCAACGAACTCGAGTTTTATCGGAGCGGTGCGTACCAGGCGTGATGTACGCCTCGGTGCCGATGATCGGTTTGATGCCAGCAGCCGTTGCGCTCTTCCAAAAATCGTATGCACCGAACATGTTGCCATGGTCGGTTATCGCGATTGCCGGCATTCCGCTTTCAACGGCAGCGTTGATCAGTGGTTTAACGCGGGCAGCACCATCGAGCATCGAGTACTCGGTGTGCACGTGCAAGTGCACAAAAGAATCCGAGTTGCCAGCCACGTTAATTGCCTTTTCTAGTTCCGTATCAGTGTGAGTTACAAGCCTAAATCGTGCGACCGACTATGAGCGCAAGACATCCAGCGCGTGCTGCAAGTCGGCGGGGTACGGGCTTTCGAATTCGACCCATTCCCCTGTTCCTGGATGCCTGAATCCCAGCCGATGCGCGTGGAGCCACTGTCTGGTCAGTCCTAGGCGTTCCGACAGTGTTGGATCGGCACCGTAGAGCGAATCACCCACACACGGATGTCGCTGAGCAGCCATATGCACGCGAATTTGGTGGGTACGACCAGTTTCGAGCGTGATTTCAAGGAGTGATGCTGCAGGGAAAGCCTCGAGCGTCTCGTAGTGGGTAACGGAGTGCTTGCCGTCACTGGTGACAGCAAACTTCCAGTTCGAGCGCGGGTGACGCCCGATGGGCGCGTCGATCGTGCCCGAGAGCGGGTCGGGATGGCCTTGCACGACGGCGTGGTACACCTTAGACACCTCTCTGTCGTGGAACGCGCGCTTGAGCTCGGTGTACGCCCTCTCGCTTTTTGCAACAACCATGAGACCGCTGGTGCCCACATCCAGACGATGCACCACACCAGCGCGTTCGGCGGCACCCGACGTCGAGATACGGTACCCAGCTGCGGCCAGGGCACCAATAACAGTTGGTCCGTCCCATCCCACTGCTGGGTGAGCTGCCACACCGACCGGTTTATCAACGACGACAATGTCTTCGTCGTCATAGATGATTCCGAGGTCAGCTACAGGCGTCTCAGTTAACGTTGCTTCTCTTCGTGGGCGCCATGAGACATCAATGAAGTCGCCCGAGTGAAGTTGGTCAGACTTACCCAAAGTCAGACCTGAACGAGTAACTCCCCCGGCCTCTGCAATTTCAGCGGCCTGGGTTCTACTAAAGCCAAAAAGCTTCGCCAAGCCAGCGTCGACACGCATCCCGTCGATTCCGTCGGGAACAATGGCGCTACGCGTCTCCACGAGTTTCCTTGCTGTCGGTGACGCTCGCGAGCGACCCGGAATTGCGCACACGCTTGCCGTCGAGACCGATTCCAAGCAATACCAAAATGACGAGCATCACCGCTGAGGTGGAAATCGCAATGTCGGCAACATTGAAAATTGCCGGCATGAGCCAGGGCATGTTGATGAAGTCAATTACGTGACCAATGCCAAATCCCGGCTCTCGAAATAGACGATCGATGAGGTTGCCGAGCGTGCCACCGAGAAGCAAGCCGAAAACAACAGCCCACGCACGCGAGCGAATTCGTCGAATTCCCCAAATAATGACTCCGGTAACAGTAACTGCCAGGATCGAGAAAATCCACGTTTGGCCACTGACCATACTGAACGCAGCACCGGGATTGCGAACAAAAATCAGATACAAAACGTGGTTGATGACGGTTATTTGCTGACCCTCAAACATTGTCGCAACGACAATGGCTTTACTGGTCTGGTCAAGGATGACCGTCAGGACCGCAAGACCAAGCAACAGCCACACGATTGCCCCTAACGGGCGTGAAGCTGTGGTGGAATCCGAAGATTCCTGCTCGTTCGTCACCTAGCTTGCTGCAGGAGCCGTGGTTGCTTCGAGGTCGTGAAGCTGACCCTCAATGTAGGTACGAAGACGCAGGCGGTACTCAGCCTCGAATGCACGAAGTTCGTTGGTCTTACCCTCGAGCTCGGCAATCTGTGCCTCGTACTTAGTGATCTGAGCGTTTGCGGTTGCTTCTGCATCAGCAACAATCTTGGTTGCCGTTGCGTGTCCTTCGGCGATGAGGGCATCGCGCTTGGCAACACCTTCGCGAACGTGCTCCTCGTGGAGTCGGCGGGCAAGCTGAAGCATGCTGTTCGAACTCTGTGCCTCGTCGAATGAGTCGTCGAGAGCGGTTTCAGGTGAAGGTGCAACGGGGAAGTCGGGAGTCGCTGGAGCGGCCGCAACGGCACCCGTGTTGTCAGCGCGCGAAGCAACAGCTTCTGCTCGTGCGCGAAGCTCCTCGTTTTCCTGTGTGAGGCGGCGAAGCTCGATTACGATTTCGTCAAGGAAGTCATCGACCTCGTCCTGGTCGTAACCCTCACGGAACTTGGTCGGCTGGAAACGCTTATTGACAACGTCTTCGGGCGTAAGCGCCATGCGGTGTCACCTCACTTAGATGTTCGAAACAGGATGTAAGCACTAACGCTAGCAAATCCTCACAGAGTGTGTATCCACTATGCGTTTATTTACTTGCCCGCGCGCTATCCCCGGGCGTAAATGGCGATGATGGTGGACAGCAAAATGACCGCGATCAGAACAATCGTCCACGCGAAATCGATGGAAACAGCTCCAAATCGCACTGGACGCACAACTTTACGCACGAGCTTGATGGGCGGATCCGTAATCGCGTACACGATGGACAACAGCACAAGCAGTACTGAAACCGGGCGCCAGCCTGGTTTTGCCGAGCGAATGAAATCCACAATCAAGCGAATCCACATCAACAGAGTAAATATCTGCAGCGCGTAATACGCAATGGCGGCAACGACGTTCATCGATTACTTTCTAGCGCGCATGAACGCGAGAGTGAATTACTCGCCGAAGAAAGTGGTGTCGACCTCTGCCGTGTTGGCAGCTTCGTCGCCGGTTACGGAAACGTGAGCGGGTGAAAGCAGGAAAACCTTGCTGGTGACGCGCTCAATTTTGCCGTGCAGACCCTGGACAAGACCACTAGCGAAGTCGATGAGACGACGAGCGTCAGTGTCAGTCATCTGACCGAGGTTGATGATGACGGGGACGCCCTCACGGAAGTTTTCAGCAACGCCACGTGCGTCCGCGTATTCCTTGGGCTGAATCGTCACGATCTCGTTGAGATCGGTGGCGGCGGCATTGCGGCCAGTGTGACGACGAAGCGGGGTCACCTGTGCGCGAGGGGTGTTCGCGTCATTGGACGAACGTACGGGAGCTACCGGCTCGGGGGCGTAGGTTTCGTCTTCTTCTGCGAGACCAAGAAACGCCATGGTCTTCTTGAAAGGGTTTGCCATTATGTCCTCCGAGGGGTAAAAACTTCTGCTTTGAGATTAACCTCAAACCGGGCGATTTCCCGTGATTGCTGTGCCGATTCGAAGGTGTGTCGCACCCGCGTTTATTGCCTCAACAAAGTCGTGCGACATACCGGCGCTCATGAAACGGGCTCGCGGCTCTAGCCCTTGCACGACAAGCGATGCTGCACGCACTCGTTCGAATGCGCGTGCCGGCTCTTCATCGAGGGGTGCCACCGCCATCACGCCCTGAAGGTTGAAGGCGGGTGAACCGAGGATGGTCTCGGTGAATGACTCGAGATTTTCGGGGGCGACTCCCCCGCGGGCCGGATCCTGCGTCAAGTTCAGTTGGATGAAACACTCAATCGGTGCGGTCGCGGGCTCGACTGAGACCTTTTCAGACCACGCCTTATCGAGGGCCGAAACCAGGGACGCGCGATCGACCGAGTGGATGACATCGGCATATTCCAACGCCGCACGAGCCTTATTGGATTGCAATTGACCAATAAAGTGCCACCTCAGGTCGAGGTCGGCACAGGCGGAAGATTTGCCAGAAGCTTCTTGGTGTCGATTTTCGCCCATGTCTCGAACACCGAGGTCGTAAAGGTCACGAACGAGCGTTTCAGGATGGAACTTTGTCACCACGATGAGCGTGATGTCTTCGTTCGATCGTCCAGCTGAAGCAGCGGCTTCTGCGATTCGCGATTGCATGTCCTGCAATCGGGACTGAAGTGTGTCTGTGTCGGACACAGAGAGCTCCGAAGGGATTACTGGTTCTTCATGAATTCGGGAATGTCGAGGTCTGAGTCGTCCTCGGCGAGTCCCGTTTCGATCGGAATCGAGTTGTATGAAGCGCCAGCCGGTGCGGGAATCTCAGCGAACGGGTCACGCACTTCAGAGTCGAAAGTGAAAGATCCGGTCGTCGGAGCCGTGAATCCATTCATGACCGAAATAGGCTCGGTACCCGGCGCGGCAACCTCAGCAGAGCGTGCCGGGAATTCGCGGTGGGTAGGCTCGCCGCCATCAAAACCAGCAGCGATAACCGTGACGCGAACCTCGTCACCCAAGGTGTCGTCAATGACGGTACCGAAGATGATGTTTGCCTCGGGGTGAACCGAGTCCTGAACGAGCTTGGCAGCATCACTGATTTCGAACATGCCGAGGTTTGACCCACCCTGAATCGAGAGAAGTACGCCACGCGCTCCCTCGATGCTGGCTTCGAGTAGAGGTGAAGCAACAGCAAGCTCGGCAGCCTTGATGGCGCGGTCAGCACCACGCGATGAACCGATACCCATTAGGGCAGAACCAGCGCCCTGCATAACCGACTTGACGTCGGCGAAGTCGAGGTTGATCAAGCCCGGGGTGGTAATCAGGTCGGTGATGCCCTGCACGCCGGCAAGGAGAACCTGGTCGGCAGTTTCAAAAGCTTCTTGAACGCTGATGCTGCGGTCGCTGATGTCAAGCAGTCGGTCGTTCGGAACGACGATGAGAGTGTCAACCTCTGCGCGAAGTGCAGCTACACCAGCATCTGCCTGAGCCTGACGACGACGACCCTCAAAACCGAATGGCTTGGTCACAACACCAATGGTGAGGGCACCGATCGACTTGGCGATCTTTGCCACAACGGGAGCGCCACCGGTTCCGGTTCCGCCACCCTCACCAGCGGTCACAAAAACCATGTCCGCACCGGCAAGAACTTCTTCGATCTCGTCTGCGTGGTCTTCGGCGGCCTTGCGCCCAACTTCAGGGTCGGCTCCAGCGCCAAGGCCGCGAGTGAGCTCGCGCCCTACGTCAAGTTTGACGTCGGCTTCGCTCAGCAGCAATGCCTGGGCGTCGGTGTTGATCGCGATGAACTCGACGCCTTTGAGGCCGAGCTCGATCATGCGATTGACGGCGTTAACGCCACCGCCACCGACACCAACCACCTTGATAACGGCGAGGTAATTCTGCTTGTTCATGACCGGCCTCCCTGAGAACCCTAAACCTCAGGTTGAGGCTTAAAGTTATGCTCAGTATGTAATTCCTGAACTTGAGGCTAAAGCCCCACAGTGTCGATTAATCGAAACGACACGCGCGAATGTTCAAAAGTCCGAAAGCTTCTAGCGGACGACGACAGATTCTGGCGATGACACGTCATATTCCGCATGACGCCATGGCGGGTAAGCCTTCATCAGCGAGACGAGAACACGGGCTTTGAGGGTTGAGTTTTCAGGCGAACCCCAGACCACTCGAACACCCGATTTTTTCAGCACAATCGTGACGTCATCCGTTGAAGCAGCCGCAACGCGATCAACTTGACCATGAAGGGTTGATGGCAAAGCCCGAATAACCGCAACCGCAGCGGCGAAGCCTTTGGACGTTGCTGACCCACCATTGACTTCAATCAACGGAACGTTGACGTAACGCGCTTTGGTGATCTCGATTGACACGCCTGCTGGGTCGACCAGGCTGAAGCCTTGAGCCGTCCGGAGATAGCCGATTGGAGCGCGCTCGACAATGTTGACGATGAGCGTGTGTGGGGGTATCGATTGAGTCGAGTAGCTCTTGACCAGCGGCTGTTTGGCCAATGTGGCTTCAATACTGTGAGTGTCGACCAAGGGCAAAGGTTTACCAATCTGCGACTTAAGCTCGGCGACAATCGCAGAAGCGTCTACCCGAGAAGCGCCGACCACAACAACTTTTTGAAGCGACATCAACGGCGAGAAAACACCGACGCCAACAAAAATCGCTAGACCAATGGCACTACCAAGAATCGTGAAAAAAGCAATCTTTCGACGGCGCAGATGAGCCGTAAAACGACGAATTTCGTTGCGTTCAAAAGCTTTTCGAGCTTTGACCGCTTCTTTCATTTCACGCTTGGCGGCGGCAGCGGCGGTGAGTTGTTTGCGCTGAGCCCGTGGAACACGGGTCGTTTCAGGGGCGGGAGAGTTCGGCGCTTCTACGGTTGACGCGCTGCGCTTCTGAGCCCGAGTTAGTTTTGCGGATTTGACCGTCTTTACAGGCTTGACCGGTTTTGCGGTCTTGGGCGCCTTGGCAGACTTCGTTGCGCGCGCCGGCTTCTCAGCATTCGTTGGCTTCTGCGCTTCAGCCCTATCCGAAGGCGAGATACGTCCACCCGTAGGTCTTTTCACTCGCGAGCTGTTTTCTCGAGTGCTGCAAGAATGCTCGGAATGATGCGATAAACATCCCCACATCCGAGAGTGATGAAGAAATCACCAGGCTGCGCAATCTCGGCAGCGTATTCGGCCGCCTGACTCCATTCAGGGATGAACGCAACCTTGTCTGGGTCAACAAAGGCTTGCGAAACTAACGCACCCGTGACGCCGGGAACAGGATCTTCTCGAGCGCCATACACATCCAGAACGATGGTGCGGTCAGCCAGCGACTCTAAAACCGCCGCAAACTGCGATGACATCGCTTGGGTCCGGCTGTAGGTGTGTGGCTGGTGGACGGCAATGAGACGCCCATCCCCCACAACCGTGCGGGCCGCGTTCAAAATCGCTTCCACCTCTGTGGGGTGATGCGCATAGTCGTCATAGACGCTGACGTCGCGCACAATGCCGTGGAGCTCGAAACGACGCTCTGTACCGCCGAACTGTTCAATCGCTGCAATTGTTGCTGCCGGCTCGTTTCCAAGCCCGACAACGACGGCAAACGCGCCGGCCGCATTTATAGCGTTGTGATACCCAGAAACACGGAGTTTCACCGGATATAGATTTTGCTCGTAGTGAATGACGAAGGTCACTCCAGAAGAGTCCGAGCGCACATCTGAAATTCGCACATCGGCATCTGCTGCTTCACCGAAAGTCATAACATGAGGATGCTGGAGCGAGGCACGCACTCGAAGAGCGCCAGGGTCATCGCTTGAGATAACGACGAGTTCGTCAGCTCGCGACGCGAACTCTACGAAGGCCCGATCGAAGTCATCGTGGGTGCCGTAATGATCGAGGTGGTCAGCGTCCACATTGGTGATGAGTGCGACCTTTGTGTCATACAACAAGAATGAGCCGTCAGACTCGTCGGCTTCAATGACAAAAAGGTCGGAATCACCAAGTGCCGAGCTCGTTTTGAGTGACTGAACAACGCCGCCGTTTACGAAGCCTGGCGTGTGCCCGAGCTCGAGAAGCGCAGTGACAATCATTCCCGTTGAAGTCGTTTTTCCGTGAGCTCCCGCGATGGAAACTAATCGCTTATTGGCGACCAGCCAGTTAAGCGCACGGGAACGGTGCATGATGGGGATGCCCCGAGCAATCGCCGAGACATATTCAGGGTTGTCTTGCCAGAGCGCACCGGTGACAACCACGGCATCCACATCACCGAGGTGAGACGCGTCGTGACCAACGTGAACTTCGATGCCCATCTCGCGCAAAGAATCAAGCGCATGTGAATCACGAACATCCGAACCAGTAACTCGAATACCGAGCTGGTGGAACATCTTGGCGATGCCGCTCATGCCAGATCCGCCGACGCCAATGAAGTGCGCCGAGCTCATGGATTCGGGCGCAGCAGATGTGGACTCAGGCTTAATCACACGCGTGCCTTTCGAATCCGTAAGCTGCGCACCGAAATGGTGCGACTCTCGTTTATAACCTACGAGGCTGGGGTTGACCGGGAGGCAAGCGCCTCCTCAATGAGATTGACGGTCAATTCGGAGCCTTTACGAGTTCCTGTCGATGACATTGCTGCCGACATTGTCTTCAATCGTGCGGACGACGAGACGAGTGGAATCAGCGTGCTCTGAATCCATTCGCCGGACAGTTCTGAATCTGCAACAAGCAGAGCGCCGCCCGCGCTGACACTCGAACGAGCATTGAAAGCTTGCTCGCCATTACCTACGGCATACGGTACAAAAACTGCGGGAATACCCAGAGCGGCAAGTTCTGAGACAGTCGAGGAACCGGATCGTGAAATGACAATGTCGGCTGCGCTGAAGGCAGCCCCCATGTCATCGCAGTACCCCATGCGCACATAGCCGCTGGTTTCAGACGGCTTTTCGTCAGCATTGCCAGTGATGTGCACGACTTGGATACCCGCGCGCAGTAAGGCAGGCAACGCATTTTCTACCGCCGCATTGATGCTCCGGGCTCCGAGCGAGCCTCCAGTAGCAAGAATGACGGGATGATCGAGTTGAAGACCAAACTCAATCCGAGAGCGCTGACGCGACTGCGCAATGTCGAGAGAGACAATCTCAGGGCGTAGAGGCATACCCACGAAGCGAGCATGCGGCAGTCGGGTCCCGTGAAATGCAACACCGACAAATGTTGTCCAGCGGGAAGCTAGTCGATTAGCTAAACCGGGTTTCGCGTTGGCTTCATGAATAACAATAGGCACTCGAGATCGCTTGGCCGCTTGGTATGCGGGTGCTGCTGCGTATCCCCCAACACCAACGACGACATCAACGTGTCGATCTGCGATGACAGCTTGTACATCACGAACAGCCCGATTCCAACCAGCAAGAAACGCCAAAGCACGTTTATTAGGTCGTCGAGGAAACGGAAGTTTGGGAATGGTGTGAAGATCGTATCCCCGAGCTGGAATCAGCTTGGCTTCGAGTCCTTCTTTGGTGCCAATCATGACTATCGATGCGTCGGGTTCGCGTCGACGAATTTCGTCAGCAATGGCAAGCATTGGATTAACGTGACCTGCCGTGCCACCGCCTGCCAGAAGATATGACGTCATCGGCTTTTTGCCGTCAATTCGTTTTCATGGGCAAATGACAGCACCACGCCAACTCCCACGAGAGCCGCGAAGAGCGCCGTTCCTCCAGAAGAAATGAACGGCAATGGAACACCAAGCACGGGCAGGAGCCCCAGCACTACGGCGATATTCATGAAGGCCTGGCCGATAATCCACATCATGATGCCGCCGGTAGCGATACGAATGAACGGGTCGATTGCATCATGAATGACGCGCAAAAACGAAATCGTCAGAACAATGAGTAGGCCGATAACGACGATGCATCCGATCAGACCAAGCTCTTCACCGATGATTGCGAAAATGTAGTCATTATCGGCAGCCGGCAGCCACGTCCATTTGGCTTTTGAATTCCCGAGCCCGACGCCGAAAATTCCTCCGCTGGCCATCGCCCAGGTGCCGTGAAGTGGCTGCCAACACCAACTCAACGATGCCGCGTTTGCATCGATTGCACAGTTATTGCTGAAGAACGTTGTGATTCGGGCGATTCGGTTGGGACTGAAAATTGCCAGAAGCAAAAAGCCGAAAGCTGCGCCACCGATGGGAATGAAAATGTGTCGCCAACTGATTCCGGCGTAAATCAAACAACCGATGACCACGGCAAAGAGAACGACTGAGGTACCGAGGTCTTGCCCCAGAAGTACCAAACCGATTGACCCGAAGGCGAGAACGAGTGGCTGAAGTACGTGCCAGTGGTCACCCTTTTTCGCCATGTATTTGGGCAAAACGAGACCTAGCCACAATGCCAGTGCGAGCTTGAGAAGTTCACTTGGCTGCAGGTTGAAGCTACCGACGCGGATCCAGTTCGTGTTACCACCCGAGCTCACGCCCAGTGGGGTGAACACCAAGAGTTGCGCCGCCATCACAATGACAAGAAAGCGTGCGGCCCATTTTTTCCAGAAGAAGACACGAAAACGGCTGATGATCAACATCACGGGCAGTCCCAACCCAGCAAACAACAACTGCTTGCTAAACCGACCGAAGAAACCGTCGTTGTCGAGATGCGACCAAATCGATGATGCCGACAGCACCATGACCAGACCAATAACCACCAGCAGGATGGTGGTACTCAATATCGTGTAAAAAACTCGCGACTCGGCTCGAAGCAAAGTGCCCAAATTGAGTCGTGCAATAAATGCCGACGATTTGGGTTTCGATGTCGCGGTTCGTGAAGAGCTACTCATGCGCTCCTCCTATCGCCGCATTCACCGCCTCAGCGAACTGTTGTCCGCGATGCGCATAATCTTTGAACTGATCCATCGAAGCCGCTGCGGGGGCGAGCAGGACAACGTCTTGTGATTGTGCCAAACCAACCGCAAAGTTCACTGCGAGTGACATGACTTCACTAGTTTGTTCGGTCACGACCTCAACGAGCGTGACGCTTGGCGCGTGTCGCTCAAAGGCGCGGAGAACCTCGGAACGATCTTGCCCAATGACAATGACAGCTCGAAGTCGATGAGCGTGCTTTTCTACGAGTTCGTCGAGACTTACGCCCTTGAGCAGACCTCCCACGATCCACACGATCGAGTCGTGCGCGCTCAGTGCTGCGTTTGCGGCGTGTGGGTTCGTTGCTTTGGAATCGTCAATCCAGGTAATGCCGGATGCTCGGGCAACGACCTCGTGCCGGTGAGCATCAACTCGGAAGGTTGAGAGCGCGACAGAAATGTCTTCCGCGGATACGTCGCATGCCCGGGCAAGCGCACTCGCGGCAAGTACGTTCATGACCATGTGGGGCGCAGCGAGTCCGAAGTCGGCTAGTTCACCCAGTGTCGTGAGTTCGATTGCTCGCTCGCGACGGTCGTCGAGGAAAGCACGATCACACAGGACATCTTCAACGAGTCCGAAGTCGCTTGTTCCGGGGATTCCCAGATCGAATCCGATTGCGCGTGCGCCCTCGACGACTTCCGCGCCCTCGACCATTGCTTCGGTCAACGGATCGGTCTTGTTGTACACACACGCCACACGGACGTTGTGATACACCTTGGCCTTGGCTTCGACATATGCCTGAAGCGAGCCGTGCCAGTCGAGGTGATCGTCCGCGATGTTGAGGCACACCGCAGAATGGGGATAAATCTCCCCCGTGTAGTGCAGTTGGTAGCTAGAAAGTTCGACAGCAAAGAAATCGAAACCTTCTGGGTCACGAATCGCATCAAGAATCGGAACACCGATGTTGCCACAAGGCGCGACTCGGTAACCTCCAGCTTTGAGCATGTGGGACACGAGCTGTGTTGTCGTTGTCTTTCCGTTTGTTCCCGTAATCAGGATCCACTCGGCGGGCTTACCGACCTTGTCACGAAGACGCCAAGCCAAATCGATGTCTGTCCACAACGGGACAGAAGAGAGCGCTGCCCATGCGACAAGAGGGTGTGAAGGCGTGTATCCGGGTGAGACCACCGCGAGATCCGCACCGAAGGCGTTCAATTGTTCAGGAACACTGTCACCATCGGCAGTGAGAACAACCTCGACACCGAGAACATCACACATGGTGATGCGAAGGTCGTCTGCAGTTTCAGCAACGACGAGTACCTGGCAACCGAGCTCGGCCAAGGTATCGGCAACAGAAAATCCAGAGGACCCGAGTCCGAAGACCGCGACTCGCAGACCCGACCAGCCTGAGTGCCAACTCGTGAGATCAGAAAGAGGTGCGCTCACAGTTGTTTACCGGTACAGCCACTCGATGTAGAACAAACCGACGCCCACCGCGACACACAATCCGGCGATAATCCAGAATCGAACGACGACGGTCCACTCAGCCCAGCCCTTGCCTTCAAAGTGGTGATGAATAGGACTCATCAAGAAAATGCGCTTGCCTTTGGTGAGCTTGAAATAGGTCAATTGAAGAACCACAGAGCCAGTGTCCATGACGAAAAGACCAGCGATGATGGGCAACAACAGCTCGGTGTGGCTCAGAATAGCCAGCGCCGACATCGCGCCACCGATTGCCATCGAACCAGTGTCGCCGAGGAAAATCTGTGCCGGGTTTGTGTTCCACCACAGGAATCCAATGAGAGCTCCCACGATTGCCGCTGCGACGATGGCGAGGTCGAGGGGTGCACGCACGTCGTAGCACTTGTATGCCACGTCGGGGTCGAGCGTCAACCGGTAGCACGACTGGTTGAACTGCCAGAAGCAAATAATGACGAATCCACCGATGACCAAAATCGATGAACCTGTCGCCAAACCGTCTTGCCCATCTACAAGATTGACCGCGTTGGATGTTGCCGTGATCAGGAAAATGATGAAAGCCGCAAAAAGAATGAGACCAATGACGGCGCCAAACTGCAAGAAATTGAACGGCAGGTCACGAATAAATGAGATCTTCGTGTCGAGCGGTGTCACACCGTGGATGTCGGGAAAATTCAGTCCGAGCACGATGAACAAGACTGCGACGATAACTTGACCAAGTACCTTCGCCCACGGGCTCAGGCCGAGCGAACGCTGGTGGTGAGTCTTGATGTAGTCGTCAATGAAACCCACGATTCCAAGACCGACCATCATGAGCAACACAAATACAGCGGGAAGTTCAATCGCAGATGATGTCAACAGGCTCGCAAGGAAATACCCCAAGATGACGCCGACAATGACGACAATCCCGCCCATTGTGGGAGTGCCCTTTTTAGCGCGGTGCTGGTCGGGCATGAGTCCGTCAAAAATAGCCTGACCCCAGCCAATTCTGCGGAAAATGCGAATGAAAACGGGTGTCATCAACAGCGTGAACACGAGCGAGATTGTTCCAGCGAGAAAGAGTGTGGTCACGCGAAAGCCTCCGCCACGCGGTCGCCAAGGAATCGCAGGCCCGCTGAGTTGGATGATTTGACCAAGACAATGTCATCGGCCTGGCAGAAAGTCACAAGGTAATCGTATGCCTCGTCTGCGGTCTCGAAGTATTGTGACTCACCATCCCACGAACCCTCGTTCATTGCGGAAATGTGGAGCCTGCGAGCACCCGCGCCCACGACGACGAGCTGGTCGATGTTGAGGCGAACAACAAGAAGTGCGAGACGATCGTGTTCTTCGCCAGAAAATTCACCTAGCTCGCTCATTTCTCCTAGAACGGCAATGGTTCTGTTCTGAGGACCAGCGACCTGACGAAGCGTTTTGAGAGCCGCCGCCATCGAGTCGGGGCTGGCGTTGTAAGCGTCGTTGATGACTGTGACACCCGCTCCGCCCATGAGCTCCATGCGCCAGCGCTCTGCCCGCACAATCGACTCAAGGGTGTGTTTAATCTGCTCGAATGAGCATCCCAATGTCACGCCCACAGACGCCATTGCAAGGGCATTCATCACGTGATGTTCGCCGAGAACCTTGAACGCGATGATTCCGGTTTCACCGCTAGGCAGCGTTAGATCAAACGATGTGCCGCCCAAGGTCGTGACGATATTCGATGCACGAACTTGAGCCTGCGAACTCTGTCCGAACCAAAGAACATCTCCAGTGGCAAGGGTGGACATCTGAACAAGGCGGGCATCATCCGCATTGAGAATTACCGGAGCACCAGCGACAGAACCCGTAATGAGCTCAGACTTCGCCGAAATCGTCGATTCAACTCCCCCGAACTCACCGGCATGAGCCAGTCCGACCATCAGTACAACTGCGATATCGGGCGCAGCCATGTTGGTCAGGCGTTCGATGTGTCCGATACCACTCGCGCCGAGTTCGAGAACCAGATAGCGAGTATCGAGAGCCAGTTTCAGCATCGTCAGTGGGGCCCCGACTTCGTTATTGAACGAGTCACGAGGAGCGACGGTCGGGCCCAAGTTCGAGCACAGTGCAGCAACCAAATTCTTTGTGGTCGTCTTTCCGTTTGAACCTGTGATTCCGATAACGGTGAGTTGACCCCGTTCGCGAACTCGAGCCACTACAAAAGTCGCAAGGTCACCGAGGGCATAGACGGTGTCTTTCACAAGAATTTGTGGAACAGATGACACAACTTCATGATCGACGACTACTGCAGCAGCACCGAGTTCGATTGCTTTCGGAACGAACAAATGTCCGTCGGTGAATTCGCCGGGCTTGGCAAAAAAGAGTCCACCGGGCTCCATCAAACGCGAGTCGGTATCGACCACACCTTCAAGGAAATAGTCGTCAGGATTCGAACATCCAATAATTTCGCCATTCATGGCGGAAGCTATTTGCGTCAGGCTCAAACGAATCATGGTTACCAACCCGCCTCAGACAGCGCCAGGCGCATGTCTTCTCGGGCACTGTATGGGATGCGCTCGGTACCGACATCGCGGTAGTCCTCGTGTCCGGGGCCGGCGTACAAAATGGCGTCGCCTGGTTGAGCCAAAGAAACCGCCAGGCGAACTGCATCACGCGGATCTGGCTCTTCACGAATGTCGGCAGCCGTGTGTGCGCCTCGAGCGCCGGCAAGAAGTGCCGCACGAATGACGTGTGGATTTTCAGTGCGCGGGTGGAAATCCGTGATGATGACGATGTCTGCGCCTTGCGCGGCCACGGCACCCATGTTCTCGCGTTTGGATGTGTCACGATCACCGTCAGCACCAAACACCATGATGACCTTGCCCGTCACGACGGACCGAATAGCAGCCAAAGTGTGCTCAAACGCATCGGGAGTGTGACCGTAATCGACGTAAACGAGAGGTCCTTCATCACCGGACACAATCTCGGTCCTGCCGGGGATCGCGACCCTGAAGCCGTTGTCTTTATTGAGCGTGTGTGCAATCAGGTCAAAATTGTGCCCGGAGTCAACGAGCATCACGATAGCCAACGCCGCGTTCAAGGCAGAGTAGTCGCCAACCATCGGGACACGGGACTCGAGAGTTCGACCATCACGCGAGGTCAGCGAAAAGCTTGTGCTGATCGGCGAACGAGAAGTGACAGCCACAGACCAATCGACATCTTGCCCCTGATACCCGATCGTGCTCACTGGGATGCGAGCCGAGTCCACGAGTTTCTGGCCCCAGTCGGAGTCGATAATGGCGACGCCTAACGCAGCGCGATCCGGATCGAAAAGTTCAGCTTTCGCCAAGAAGTAGTCATCCATCGATGCGTAGTCGTCGAGGTGGTCGTGGCTGAAATTTGTGAAACCTACGACATCAAAGCGGATGCCATCAACTCGGTGGCGGGTGAGGGCGTGGGCAGAGACCTCGAGAGCGGCAGCACGAACATCGGCTTCATTCATTCGCGCTAACAACGCGTGTACATGGTTCGACTCGGGCGTCGTGAGCCCACTTTCGAAAACGTCGTTACCGATGCGTCGCTCGGCAGTTGAACTGAGCCCGGTGGTGAAACCAATCTGCTCAAGCAGTGCCGCAATCAGATAAACGACAGTTGTTTTTCCGTTGGTCCCGGTTACTCCAAAAAGCTCTGGCACCACATTGTCGGTGTGATAAATCCAAGC
>JBDKLU010000136.1:0-6527 GCA_039795475.1 Actinomycetota bacterium
CTGCGGGCCTACTTTTTTTGAGACGTTGTTGAGGTAGAGCAGCTTTGCACCGGCCGACTTTTGCGGTGCGAATGGGCCTTTGTCTTCAGGGTTTTCGCGATCGGTTTCGACAGCCATTCCGTCGACGAACTTGAAGCCGCCACTGACCACTGCGTACTGGTAGCAGGCCAATTGCATGTCGACTTTGGCGTCGTTGTCTGACTTGGGAGTTTTGGAACTCTTGAGATCGACGACTTCGATTCCGCCGGAGATGCCTGCGCTGGGCGCTTCGAGTCTGTCGGCTCGACCTTGAAGTACTCCCTTGCCGACCTCGACGCGGAACGAGCTTTCGACTCCGACGACTCGTTTGCCCTCGGCGCTGAATTTGTTGAGGTACACCGCGAGTGATTCACACATGAGTTCGACTCGGCGTTGTTCTTTTTCGCCCTCCCAGACGGCTTCAAACTCAAGTTCTTTCCAGCGCGGCTGAATCTCGCTCCAGAGTGCGCCACCCGTGAACAACATGCCTTCTGGCTGCTTCGCAGCGTGCTCAAAGACCGAGTGCAAGAGGCTGCCGATACCGGTGGATGCTGATCCTTCGTAGCCGACGGTGGTGCTGAGGAACCAGGCGAGCTGGTTGTCTTGCCACTTTTCGAGTTTGGATGGCGAGACGTAGACGGTTTCGCCGGGTTCGCCATTGAGCAGAGCGACGGGCAGCTCGGTGGAGACACCCTTGAGCCCGTACCAGGCATCTGGGGATGCTGCCGCAACCTCATGAGCAGCCAAGTAGGCAAGCGATGCCGCTGCCTGGCGAGCTTGAGTGCTGTGCTCGCCGTGTTCTTTGATGGCGGCCGTGAGTGCACGTCGCTGGTGCCCGACGATGCCACGCAGGGTGAGTGGGTACGTGCTGCGGTTGGTGGCCTCGTTGATCTCGCCGCCGGGCAAGGTCGCAAGTGGTTCGATGTATCGCGCGAATGGCGAGACGAGCTGTTCGGCGCCGGATACTCCCGAGACGATGAGATGGCGAGTCGGTCGAGAGATCGCTAACGCGAACATGCGAAGTTCATCGCTGCGAACCTGCTGACGCTGGTCGTCGGTGGGCAGTTCTTCGTCGTTGATCGCCGGTGCATGCATGAGCGAGCCACGCAGTCGCAGATTGGGCCAGATGCCTTCTTGCACTGCGGAGACTGCAACGATCTCGTATTCGGCTCCGATGACTGCGGCCGGAGTGCACACCAGCACGGCATCACTTTCGGAGCGTGCGGCGAGGGTGTCTTCGGGGAGTTCAGCTCGAAGCACCGATGCGATGAAGTCAGCTGCCGGTCGGTCGGGTTCACGCTCGACAGCACGCTTTGCCATGGTGAAAAGCTCGAGTACGGCATCGAGATTGCGGTTTGCTTCTTGCCCGAGAATGCCTCCGGTGCGTGACTCTTTTGGCCACGACTTGGCAACGGGCGAGGTGCTCCATGCGAGCCACAGCAACTCCTCAATGGATGCCCCCGTCTCGGCGAGGGCGCTTAGCGCGGCGATTGTGCTCGCGAGTCGGGCAGCTGCCTTGGCAGCTAACGTATCGATGTCGCTGAATCCGCCGGCGCTGAGCAATTCTGCGATGAGAAGCTGATCGCCGGAGCGCGCCTCGGGGGTCATGATTTCGGCGTGACGGAGAATCTGTCGTAGACGCCGGACATCGATAACACTCAAACCAGCGAGCGGGCTCGTGAGAAGTTGATGAGCCAGCTCGCTTGTGAGCAGAGCGCGGTTGAGGCCGACCGAGACGAGGTTGAGCAGGTCGCGCGTGATCGATTTGTCACGCAGGTTGTTGTCGGATGCCAGCGTGCGCGTAGGGATTTCTCCGGCGGTGAGAACGCGTGCCACTTCTGGCACGAGCGAACCAGTGCGCACCACGACAGCCATGCGTTTGAACGGAACATTTTCGTACACGTGGTGTTCTCGTAGAAGACGCCCAACCGCAGAAATTTCGGCAACGAATGAGTCGCGCTCGACGAAGGTGACAGTGCCCGTGGAAGCCGTGCTCGAGCTCTGTGCACTGCGGTGCTCGACCGCAAGGGCAGTACCGATGTGCGGGGTCAGTTTGGCCATGGCTGCGCGAATATTTTGCCCGTGTCGATGAATGTGACTGAGCGCCAGAGTTTTTGCACCAGGAGCGACTTCTGCGGCGAAAGAGCCAAGGATGCGCGGGGTGCCGCCACGGAATGTGGTGGCAGCGGTGTCGGGGTCGCCGAAGATGACGACGGAAACGTGACGTGCAGCAAACGCACGAAGCAGGTTGATGGCACCTCGGGTGAGTTCTTGAGCATCGTCGACCACGACGAGCTTGACCTCGCTCATGACGCGCGGATCGGCGAGCGCGACTGCTGCCTGACGCATGAGTGTTGCTGCGTCGAAATCATTGACGCGATTGAATGCCAGTGCATTCTCGAGCGGACCGTGCCAAAAGCGTGCAGCAGCTACCCACTCGGGTCGATTCTGTGCAGCACCGCGAGCTGCGAGTTCAACGTGATCGATTCCGCTTTCGATGCAGCGGGCTAGAAGGTCTCGAAGTTCGGTGCGGAAGGTTTGGCTTTGAACAACCTCGTGTTCGAGGGTTGGCGCCCAGAGCGCGCTCACTGACGCGTCAGCAAGCAAATCGGCTAAGAGCTGGTCGTGCTCGGCACCGGTGAGCATGCGAGGAGGTTCGACACCGCGAGCAAAGGCACCGTCGGCTGCGAGCGAGAATGCGACCGACATGGGCGTGCGCGCCAGCGGACCGTTTGTGGGAATATGAAGGCGCTCTGCGAGTGCGAGTCTAAGTTTGTTGGCAGCCAGGCGCTGTGGTGCGAGCACCAAGACCCCGGCAACCGAGACAGCCCCACTCTCAACGCGGTCGGCGACGAATTCAATGAGCGTGGCTGTTTTGCCCGAACCTGGGGCACCCACAATCGCGGCAGATTCGCCACCGGCAAGCGCCAGAACGGCGCGCTGCGAATCGTCGAGCTCTACGCGTGTGTAGACCGACTCCGGGGCGCGAAAATGCTTGTGTTCCGACATTGACACCACGGTATCGCGACCCACTGTCACTGAAGGCGGAATGAAGGCAGGTAAAGTGACATTCATGGAAATCCGCATCGGAATCGTAAACACTGCACGCGAACTCAACTTCGAAAGCGCAGATAGTGCTGCGTCCATCGAGACCGCTGTCGCGGCAGCTCTCAACGGCAGCGCACCCTTCCTCAAGCTCAGTGACGACAAGGGCAAGGTCTACCTTGTTCCCACCGCAACCATCGGTTTCGTTGAGATCGGCGACGACAAGGTTCGTCGCGTTGGATTCGTCGCCTAGGCACATCCATGGAACTGATTTTTGCCGTTCTCGGTGGCCTGATCATTGGTCTGATCGTTCGCTACAGCCTGCCCGGTCGCGACCTCACAGGTGCGATTCTGGTGCCCGCCGTTGCAACCGCTGGCGCGGCCATCCTGTGGGAAATTGCGACCTGGCTCAAACTGCCATCAGACAACGCGTGGGTGTGGATCGTGGTCTTCGCCATCGTTGCGATCAAGAGCGTGTTTATCGACCTCTGGCTTTCACGTCGTCGCAAACAGGCGGATGAGCAGGCCTACCAAGCCGCTCTCAAGGGCGCATCCCGCGTATAGCCGCAGAATCGCGAGTCTTTAGGCGGTGAGCCCGAGGATGTCCATGCGCTTCGAGTGCGTACCGATCAAGTCCGTAAACACCGGCTCAAGCTTGGACTCGTCGCTGCCATCAGCCGACAGGCGAAGGGCGCTTCGCGCGACCAGCTGAGTGTCGCCCATCAAACGACGACCCCACATAGCCAAGCGTGAAGCCAGCTTGGGGTCGGCTTCGATACCGTCACGAAGAACGGCAACGAGAACCTCTTCGGTGCGATCGGTGCGCAGAATTTCTTGAACCGTCGCGCGGTGCTTCTTGGGAAGAGCACCTGCAAGTTCCAAGAAGAACTGGTTCAAGAATCCGGCGGTCACGTACACACCCAGCAGGGTTTCGTACCAATCGCGACCCTGAGTCAACGACTCAAAGCGATCAATGTCTGCCGCGAAAGGCTCCATCGTGGCGGCGGGGTCCACTTTCAATGCGCGAAGGATGGCGACCAGCCCATGGTGCTTTTCCAAAGCCTCACCTGCCACGCGGCTGAGTCCTTCTTTGGATTCAAGATTGGGAGCTTCGCTCACGGCACGGGTAAGAGACTCAAAAACAGCCAGTTCGAAGTAAGCAACTTGGCCCAGGTACGAGAGTGCATCAGGTGTCAGGTCAGCCAGATCGATCTTGCCGCTGTCTTCAGTAGCGGTCGAACGCGGAGTGAGCACATGCGCTGTCACACTGGCGCGACGCTTCCTGAACCACTCAAACACGAGAGTAAGCCTATGCCTTTTCTGGAATATGTGAACGCTAGACTGAATGCGTTGCCGACGAGCGCTGGACTCTCGGCCCTACGCCTGTAGGTATTGAAAGTGAAGGCGTAGACCTCTTTTCATACTGATACAGGCGTTTACTTTTATGACTTTTATTGACCTGGGCATTGAGCCCGATATTGCTGCTGCACTCGAATCCAAGGGCATCACCGAACCGTTCCCCATTCAGGAACAGACCATCCCGCTGGCACTGACTGGCCAGGACATCATCGGTCAGGCCAAGACTGGTACCGGAAAGACGTTCGGTTTTGGTCTCCCCCTCGTTCAGCGCCTCGGCGCCGAGCCTGAAAAGGGTGTCAAGGCGCTCATCGTTGTGCCCACTCGCGAACTCTGCGTTCAGGTCACCGAAGACCTCGAGCTGGCAACCAGCAACCGTTCCACCACAGTCGCATCGATCTATGGTGGCAAGGCATACGAAGGTCAGATTGAGCAGATCAAGGCCGGCGCTCAGATCATCGTCGGAACCCCCGGCCGTCTGATTGACCTCGCGAACCAGCGCTTGCTGAGCCTCAAAGATGTTCAAGAAATCGTTCTTGACGAAGCAGACAAGATGCTCGACCTGGGCTTCCTTTCCGACATCGAGAAGATCTTCGCCCAGGTACCCGAGAACCGTCACACCATGCTGTTCTCGGCAACGATGCCTGGCCCGATTGTGGCACTTGCACGCAAGTTCATGAGCAAGCCCATCCACATTCGTGCGACTGACCCCGACGAAGGGCTCACTCAGGCCAACATCAAGCACCTCGTTTACCGCGCACACTCGCTCGACAAAGACGAGGTCATCGCCCGCATTTTGCAGGCAAACGGCCGCGGCAAGACTGTGATCTTTACGCGCACCAAGCGTGCCGCGTCGCGTCTGGTTGAAGAACTCGCAGATCGCGGATTCCCCGCAGTCGCCGTGCACGGTGACATGAGCCAGGAAGCCCGCGAGCGCTCGATGGCCGCATTCAAGGCAGGCAAGAAAGAGATCCTTATCGCCACGGATGTCGCAGCTCGCGGTATCGATGTTGACGATGTCACTCACGTCATCAACCACACCATCCCCGATGAAGATCAGACCTATCTGCACCGCGCAGGCCGCACCGGCCGTGCCGGAAAGACTGGCATTTGCGTGACCTTCGTCGACTGGGAAGACCTGCACAAGTGGGCGCTCATCAACCGCGCTCTCGAGTTCGGTCAGCCAGAACCCACCGAGACATACTCGTCATCGGCACACCTGTACACGGATCTCGATATCCCCGAGGGAGCCAAGGGCCGCCTCAAGTCGACGCCTCCCACCAAAGGTGTCGAGCGCGAGCCTCGCGCGTCGAAGCCAGCCTCTAAAAGTGGCGGCGAGCGCCCCGCGCGCGAAAAAACCGGTGAGCACCATGACGGCAACAACCCGTCACGTAGCCGCTCGCGCAACCGTCGCCGCGGTCCTGGACTCTCTGGCGGAACATCCGCCTAACATTTAGCTATGGCAATGGGAGCAGGCGAGCTGGAACTTCTCATTGAAGTTGTTCCGCTGGCAATTGGTGCTGCGTTCACACCGTCACTGTTCGCACTACAGATCCTCACCACGTCTTCGCCTCGGTGGCGTTCGCGTTCGCTGGCATTCGCGCTCGGTTCTGCGAGCGCATTCCTTCTCGCCTGTGCCCTGCTTTATGTCGGTTTTAGCCAACTCCCCCACAAGCGCGAAGGCGAGCCGAGTGTCATCTCAGGCGTCATCGCCCTCACAGCCGCAGTAGTGCTTGCTGGAGTTGCGATCTGGCTGTTTCTCCCCCACCGAGAGCTTGCTGACAAAGTCGAAAAAGGGCTCGTGGCACGTATCGACCGAGCACACCTCGTTACCTTTTTTGGTGTCGCATTCCTCCTGAGCATCAAAGACGTCACAAGCTTTGCGCTGATCGTGCCCGCTCTGCATGAAACGGCGGCCGCCCAAGTCGGAACACTCTTCAAACTGGCAACCGTGTTGCTCGTTTTCGCCCTAGCTCTTTTTCCGGTGATTTTGCCGCCACTGTGGCGAACGCTGCGCGGCGCGAGCGCAACAAAAGACCTCTCGTTCATCATTTGAAAACCTCATCGCTGGCGACGACGCATTTACCGTGGCGCAACTTCGCGCGGCC
>JBDKLU010000137.1:0-11088 GCA_039795475.1 Actinomycetota bacterium
CCCATGACGTCACCGACAACACGGGCACACTTGCTGAACGCCTTGTCGGGGCGGTATCCACCGTCGTACATCGCGTAGATGACGCGGCGGTGTACGGGCTTGAGTCCGTCTCGTACTTCGGGAAGGGCGCGGCCGACGATAACGCTCATGGCGTAGTCGAGGTACGACCTCTGCATTTCCAGCTGGAGGTCGACCTGTTGGATGCGGTCGCGTGGAGCCTCGGCTGCCACGGTCTCTTCGTTAGATGTCAAGGAAACGCACGTCCTTCGCGTTCTGCTGAATGAAGTTTCGACGCGATTCGACGTCTTCGCCCATCAGGGTTGAGAAAATGGCGTCGGCTGCTGCCGCGTCATCGAGGGTTACTTGAAGCAGGGTTCGCGTCTCGGGGTTCATGGTGGTGTCCCACAGTTCGCGGTAGTCCATCTCGCCGAGACCCTTGTAGCGCTGAATTCCATTGTCTTTCGGGATGCGCTTTCCGGCCTTTTGGCCTTCTTCGAGCATGAGGTCACGCTCGGCGTCGCTGTACACGTACTGGTGATCAGCGTTTGACCACTTGAGTCGGTAGAGCGGCGGCTGTGCGAGATAGACATAACCTGCTTCGATGAATCCGCGCATGAAACGGAATAGCAGGGTCAGCAGAAGGGTGGTGATGTGTTGACCGTCGACATCGGCATCTGCCATGAGCACAATCTTGTGGTACCTGGCTTTTTCAGCGTCGAAGTCGTCACCGATTCCGGCGCCGAACGCGGTGATCATGGCCTGAACTTCGGCGTTTGCGAGTGCTCGATCGAGGCGCGCCTTTTCGACGTTCAGAATCTTGCCGCGAAGCGGCAGGATGGCCTGAGTTTCGGGATTGCGACCTTGAACCGCCGAACCACCAGCGGAGTCACCCTCAACCATGAAGATTTCACTGATGGTCGGGTCTTTGCTCTGGCAGTCTTTGAGCTTGCCCGGCATTCCGCCGCCTTCAAGCAGACCCTTACGGCGAGCAGTTTCGCGCGCCTTGCGGGCTGCCATACGAGCAGTTGCTGCCTGAATAGCTTTGCGGATGACCTCTTTGCCCTGGTTGGGGTTACGAGCGAACCAGTCGCCCAGGTGATCCGCAGTCACTTTTTGAACGTATGCCTTGGCTTCGGTGTTACCGAGCTTGGTCTTGGTCTGGCCCTCGAACTGAGGTTCGCCGAGCTTGACCGAGACAACAGCGGTGAGACCTTCACGGATGTCGTCACCCGAGAGGTTTTCGTCTTTGTCTTTGAGAAGACTCTTTTCGCGAGCAAATTTGTTGACCAGCGTCGTCAGGGCTGCACGGAAACCTTCTTCGTGGGTTCCACCCTCGTGCGTGTTGATCGTGTTCGCGTAGGTGTGCACGCTCTCGGTGTACGAGGTGGTCCACTGCATCGCGATTTCAACCGAAATGTGCTTTTCGGTGTCTTCCGATTCGAACGAGATGATCTCGTCGTTGACGATGTCTGACTTTTTGGCGTTGTTGATGTACTCGACGTAGTCGGCAAGACCACGCTCGTAGCAGTACACAACCTTGGTGAATTCGCCCTTGTCGTCGGTTGTGCGCTCGTCGGTCAGCGCGATGGTGAGTCCCTTGTTGAGGAACGTCATCTGCTGGAAGCGGGCACGAAGTGTTTCGTAATCAAAGATCACGGTTTCAAAGATGTCGGCGTTCGGCCAGAACGTAATCGTGGTTCCGGTGCGATCGGATGCGGCACCCTTGGCCAGCGGAGCCTCGGGCACACCACTGTTGTAGCTCTGGGTGTACACGTTGCCCTGGCGGTGAACCTCAACCTCGAGGTGCGTCGACAGTGCGTTCACAACGGATGAACCCACACCGTGCAGACCGCCCGAAACGGCGTATCCGCCACCACCGAACTTTCCGCCGGCGTGCAGCACGGTGAGAACGACCTCAACGGTTGACTTCTTCTCGACTGGGTGAATGTCGACCGGGATACCTCGACCGTTGTCGACACAACGCAGACCGCCATTGGCCAGGATGGTGACATCGATGTAGTCACAGTGTCCGGCAAGTGCCTCATCAACAGAGTTGTCGACGATCTCGTACACGAGGTGGTGAAGTCCTCGTTCACCGGTCGAACCGATGTACATACCCGGGCGTTTGCGAACAGCCTCGAGGCCCTCAAGAACTTGAATTTGGCTTGCGCCGTATTCCCCTTCAGCCGCCTCGTTAGTCGTATCTTCAGCCATAAAATTCACGCGCTCCATCGGGGTTAAAACAGTGGCTTCAGTCTACCTTTTGGCACTGTCAAAACGGCTGTGATTTTGCCTGTGTCGAAACGCGTTTTTTGCCGGAATTTCGCGGAAATTTAGCCGTACGTGTCGCGTGGTCCGCGGCCCGGAACAGAACGTTGTCCGCGCTTCCACGATGGAGCATTCGGGCCCAGAAAAACGACCTGTGAAATCTTGGATTCCGGGAACACTTCGAGCAGCTTGGTGAGGATCTGTGACGACATCAAGCGAAGCTGTGTCGCCCACGCTGTTGATTCACACATCACGGTGAGTGTGCCCTCGCTTACCCCAGTCGGTTTGGTTCGAATGGCCACGTCAGTGCCGACAATCTCTGGCCACGCATCCATGATTTCTGACTCCATCAAGAATGGTGTCCACCCGAGATCGTCGGCGAGGTTACCGAGGATGTCACCGAGAGCCCCCGGATCTCTGCCGGGCCCAAACGGGGCTGCGGCGCCTTCCAGATGAGGTTCTTCTTCTCGCACCCGCGTGCGGCGTTTCCAGGATGCCGATGCTTTCTTCCGCAGGCGCTCGTAGAGCGCCACTGCGGGGGTCATTTTTTCGTCATTTTCGCGTGGCTCAGTCATGCTGCATAAACCGTTCCGGCTGAGACATTAAAAACTGTTTTTTGCAGGTCAGACGGCAAATCCTCGGCAACTGCGCAGGTGATGAGGCACTGTTCAAAGCTTGAAACTCGGCCAGCCAGGCGTGTGCGACGAGCGGCATCGAGTTCAGCAAAAACATCATCCAAAATGATGACGGGATCCCCGAGAGGTGACTCGGCGCGCAATATTTCGGCACTGGCGAGTTTGAGCGACAAAATAAACGACCATGTTTCGCCGTGGCTGGCATATCCCTTGGTCGGTAAATCGTTGAGTTCAAACTCCAGATCATCCCGGTGGGGCCCAAATAAGGATGCGCCTCGCTCAATTTCTGACGCGCGCGATTCGGCAATGAGCATGTGAAGTCGATTTTTATAATGAGGTGCGTCAAACACCCCGATTTCAGCAGGCTGATCATTTGCATCTGTACTGAGTTTGAGGCGAATCGTAGGTTTGTGATCAACACCTGCGATCGTCAAGTAGTTCTCGGCTAATGGATTTACGAGCTTGCGAACGACGGCGTCGCGAGCACTCACGATTTCCGTGGCTAATTCGATGAGTTTTTCGTCCCAAATCAAAAGCGTGGAGGTATCTACCTTCTTGTTTCCGAGGGCCCGCAATGATTTGAGCAGGGTGTTTCGCTGCTTAATGACTCGGTCGTAATCAGAGAGTGTGCCAGCAAGGCGGGGCCAAAAAGCAACGATCAGATCGTCAAGAAAATTTCGTCGCAATTCCGGCTCACCACGTACGAGCTGAAGATCTTCAGGGGCAAAGAGAACAGTCGCAAAATAGCGGGGAAAATCTCGTATTTTGGCCGAATTCTGGTTCACCTGAGCACGATTGGGTTTATTTCGATTCAATTCGACTTCGAGCAATATCGATCGCTGATCAGCAACCACTTCAGCCCTAATAATTCCCTGATCAGAGCCCTTTTTTATCAGAGCGGCATCCTGCGCAATGCGATGTGAACTCAGCGAAGACAAATAATGAATTGCTTCGACGATGTTTGTTTTTCCTTGACCGTTAGGTCCTAAGAAAACGGTGACTCCTGATCCCAGGTTGAGGGATGCTGTTGCGTAATTACGGAAATCCGTGACGCTCAATGTATGAACGTGCATCGGGTGTCTTAGCGCAGCAAAAGTTTAGGTTGAAGCAGGTAACGGAAGCCGTCGTTGCTGGCCGCATCACGAGATGTTTGGCTCGTCAACAAAACTGGACCTGGCTTGGTCGAGGTTTCTCCACTAATAAAGCCAATTCGTGTGAACTCGGAGTGAACCGCGCCGAGACCATCAAGCAGGTAGTCGGCCTTGAGAGAAAGAACGATTTCGTTCACGTTTGTGACGGCGTCGATCGTTTCATGTGCCTGAGCCTGTTCGCCACTGACTGATTCGAGAGAAACCTTGTTGTCAGCAAAGGTGAAACGCATGAATCCGTCACGGTCAACAACGAGCTTTACGCGACGAGTAGCTTCGACCAACTCAGCAGTACTTACAACGGCATACTGAGGTACTTCTGCCGGGAAAAGCTTTTTAACCGGAGGAAAAGTTCCTTTGATAAGCAGTGAGGTAACGGTTTTGTTATCTGCAGTGAAAGCAATGAGCTCGCGGTCGTCGACCTGAGTCATTGAAATGGAGATCGTGCCCGCACCAGCAAAAGTCTTACCAATTTCATTGATGGTTCGCGCGGGAATGAGAGCGGTGAACTCGGTTGCTTCTTTGGCATCCCAATCTAGAGACTTGATCGCAACACGGTAACGGTCAGTTGCAACCATGTTGAGGGTGTTGCCGCTGACCTCAAGGAGCACACCAGTAATGACCGGTGTGACATCTTCGCGGGAGGCAGCAAGAGCGACCTGAGACACGGCGTCCGAAAATTCGTCAGCTTTGACAATGCCTGTTTCGCCAGTAACACGAGGAATGGTTGGGTACTCATCAATCGACATCGAGAGAAGAGTGAATTCAGACGATCCACATGAAACAAGTACGCGTGACTCGTCTGTAGAGACGACGACGGGTGCATTTGGAAGTCGGCTTGCGATGTCGGCAAGCAGTCGGCCGAGAACGAGAATCTTGCCTGGTTCTTCAACTGTGGCAGCAACCTTTGACGTGGTTGAAACCTCGTAATCAAAGGATGAAAAAACGATTCCGTCAGCGGTAGCTTCGATGAGCACACCACCAAGGATCGGAAGGTTTGAGCTACGCGGAAGAAGCTTAACCGCGAATGAAACAGCTTCGGCGAGAACGTCGCGGTTTACTTGAAATTTCACCGGCGGCCTTTCTGTTGCGTGTCGGTCTACCCATGCTAGTGGGCTTTATGTTCATCGTGGAATACGGGTCTAGTTGTTATGCAGGAGTTCGATTAATTGTTTTAACTTTTAATCGTATTAACCCCTGTGGATAATGTGGATAACTCGGTGGATACCGCTGTTTAGGCTGAACTACATCCGTGTGAGTTGTTGGCACTGTGTGAGTAGAGCGCCTTTGTTCTTGAGGAATAAAACCTTCAGATAAAAGATCCCCACAGGTAGGCCGCAGTTATCCACAGGAAAACGAATCTTGTTCGACGGCATCCCGAAAGTTATCCACAAGGGAAAACACTAATTAGGACGTGTACGCGCTGCGCTGTTTGATGAGGTTAGAAACTTCGGTGACCTGGTTGTAGATCGAACGACGTTCTTTCATGAGGTCAGCGATCTTTTTATAGGCGTGCATGACGGTCGTGTGGTCTCGCCCACCAAACAGTTGGCCAATTTTAGGAAGCGAAAGATTGGTCATTTCTCGGCAGAGGTACATTGCGATTTGTCGCGCGGTAGCAATGGCCTGAGCTCGAGAAGAGCCAGTCAACTCATCGAGTGACAGCTTGAAGTACGAAGCAGTGCTGTTCATGATGTCGAGTGGACCAACCATGTTTGATTCGTCGAGCGTAATGACATCTTTAAGAACGGTTTGAACCAGAGCTAAATCAACCGGCTGTTTGTTCAGGTTTGCGTAAGCAGTGACGCGAATGAGTGTGCCTTCAAGTTCACGAATGTTACTTGTGATTTTCGAGGCCATGTACTCGAGAATGTCGTCTGCAACATTGAGACGCTCACGATCTGCTTTTTTACGAAGAATCGCAATGCGCGTTTCCAGGTCGGGAGTTTGAACATCGGTAATCAAACCCATTTCGAAACGGGTTCGCATACGGTCTTCAAAACCTGTCAGCTGCTTTGGTGAGACGTCACTGGTAATGACGACCTGTTTGTTGTGATCGTGCAAGTTGTTAAACGTGTGGAAGAAGGCTTCTTGAGTCTCAGCTTTACCTTGCAAGAACTGAATGTCATCAATGAGCAGGATGTCGACATTTCGGTAGCGAGCTTGGAAAGCCGCGCCACGGTTGTTGGCAATGGAGTTGATGAAGTCGTTCGTAAATTCTTCTGAACTGACGTATCGAACGCGCGTCGAGGGAACGAGTGTTTGTGCGTAGTGACCAATCGCGTGCAAGAGGTGGGTTTTTCCTAGTCCCGATGATCCATAAATAAACAGCGGGTTATAGGCCTTTGCTGGTGATTCAGCTACTGCAACTGCTGCTGCGTGGGCAAAGCGGTTCGAGCCACCAATAACGAATGTGTCGAAATCGTATTTCGGGTTCAGCCGGCTTCCCGTATCAGCAGGAGTAATGATTGTGGGGGTTGTCTCTGGTTCGCGAACATCCATCTCAACGACGGGTTCGGTTGCAGGAACATCGATGTCGGGGTTCACGATGATGGCAAAAGTGGAAATTGCATGATCGGGGCCGAGCGAACCAATTGCCGTCAGCAGTGGTTGACGAAGTCGTTCCTCAATCATGCTGCGAGTGAACTCGTTGGGAACCTCGAGATAGAAGGTGCCGCTCATGACACCCTTTGGTTCGATCAGGCTTGCGAAGCCATAGAGAGGAGGGGTAACGGCGGGGTCGTCAGCCAGGGTAAGCAGAATGCTGTTCCAGATGAACTTGATTTCGTCGTCGCTCACGAGCCCCTCCAATCGACGTAAACGGATGTCACAGTGTTTATCAACAGGTGAACCGCTGAGAATGAGCGGATTTCGAACCATGGGGATAACTTTCAAGACGCTAGCGAAACCTGTGGATATCTGCAAGCCGCATTTTTGTATCACCGGGTTTTCATCGATGTGGGCATGGCTGCTTGACAGCCCGGTTTGACCTCTTCGTCTTTAGCGCGTAAATTAAACAAGTTGTCGTCTTTTGAACGACGAAGCTTTCGCGGTTCTGCCGCACACCACATCTGGAGTAATCATGACCAAGCGTACGTTCCAGCCGAACAACCGCCGCCGCGCCAAGACGCACGGTTTCCGTGCTCGCATGCGCACGCGTGCCGGTCGCGCCATCCTTGCTGCTCGCCGCCGCAAGGGCCGCGAAGAGCTCTCGGCTTAGTAACGATCGTGCTCACTCGGGCACATCGATTGACCTCGACCCTCGATTATTCGAGGGTCGTTCGTCGTGGTGCCCGCTTTTCTTCGGGCAGTGTGGTCATGCACATTGCGCCCGGAGACCACAACACCCGTTTCGGGTTTGTTGTATCGAAGGCCGTGGGAAACGCTCCAACTCGCAATCTCGTGAAGCGACGCCTCAAGGCACTGGCGCGTCCGTTGGCGCAGACCCTCTCTGGTGACATCATTTTTCGAGCACTTCCATCAGCGGCGAATTCAACCTGGGAGTCACTTACCCGCGACGTTGCTGCCTGCGTCGAAAAGCAAGGGAAAACCAGTGGCTGATGTGCTTCGTCGTATTGGGATGACCGTGTGGCTTCTTCCTCGCAACATCGTTATCGCGGTACTTAAGGTTTATCGATTTGCCATCTCTCCTTTGTATGGCGACGTGTGTAAATTCCATCCTTCGTGCTCACGGTATGGTCTCGACGCAATCACAGATCATGGCGTCATTCGCGGTTCAGGGCTTACTTTGCGTAGGCTGGGACGGTGTCATCCTTGGGCGCTCGGAGGAGTCGATGACGTTCCACCGCCCCGACACCATAACTTTCACCGAACGAGGCTTGGCTTCGTGGTAGCTAACACCTCAGAAAGGTCATAACGACATGGACATTATTGGTACAGTTCTGTGGCCGATCAAGTACGTTATTGAGCTCATCCTTGTTTCCTTCCACTGGCTCTTCACTGCGTTGGGCCTCGACACCAACGCCGGTATTACCTGGGTGTTGGCGATCGTTGGACTCGTTCTTGTCGTTCGTGCAGCGCTGATTCCGATCTTCGTTCGCCAGATCAAGAGCCAGCGCAAGATGCTCGAGGTTGCCCCCGAGCTCAAGAAGATTCAGGAGAAGTACAAGGGCAAGCGAGACCAGTTCTCACGCGAGGCGATGTCCCGCGAAACCATGGAGCTCTACCGCAAGGCTGGCACCAACCCCATGTCGTCCTGCCTCCCGCTCCTGATTCAGATGCCAATCTTCTTCGGTCTGTTCAGCGTTCTGAGCGAGGCACAGAAGGGCCACGCAGGTGTTGGCCCGATGACCCTTCCTTTGGCTGAGTCCTTTGCAAACGCCAGCCTGTTTGGCATCGCACCGTTGCACATGAGTTTCCAGTCGGCCATGGAAGCTAAGCCTGCACAGACCGTTGTCATGATTATCGCGGCGGCAATGGTTGTGCTCATGACTGCCTCGCAGTTCATTACTCAGCTGCAGATCGTTTCGAAGAACATGTCTGAAGAGACGAAGGCCAGCCCCACGTTCCGTCAGCAGCGCGTTCTGCTGTACATTCTGCCTTTGGTTTTTGCGTTCTCTGGTTTCGCATTCCCCATCGGCGTCATGTTCTACTGGCTGGTTTCGAACTTCTGGACGATGATTCAGCAGTTCATCGTTATTCGAAACATGCCTACGCCTGGTAGCCAGGCAGCCAAGGCACGCGAAGAGCGCCTGGCTCGTCGCGGCAAGTTGGTCAGCAAGGATGTTCCCACGGTCGTCGTGGAAGAAAAGAAGCCCACACAGCGCCAACAGCCCGTCGGCAAGAATCGCGCTAAGAAGCAAGGAAAGTAACACTATGGCTCTCGAAGAAACCACCCCCACGCTAGAAGCGCTCGAGGCACAGGGCGACGTCGCTGCTGACTACCTCGAGGAACTGCTCGACATTTGTGATCTCGATGGAGACCTCGACATCGACGCTCGTAACGGTCGCGCATACGTTTCCATCGCATCCGCTGGTGCAGACCTTGACCGCCTGGCGCGCCCTGAGGCTGTTGCCGCGCTTCAGGAGCTCACACGCTTGGCGGTGCAGTCGAAGACAGGCGAGTTCTCTCGTCTGATTCTCGATGTTGGCGGTTCACGCAAGGCACGAGAAGCCGAACTCGAGCGCATCGTTGAAGCCGCGATTTCGCGCATCGAAGAGGGATCTGTCTCGGCTGCACTCCCCCCAATGAGCTCCTACGAGCGCAAGCTGGTCCACGACATTGTTGCTGACCGTGGCTTTGTTTCGACGTCACGCGGTGAAGGTAAAGACCGTCACACCATCATCACCGGTCGCTCCTAAGTTTCACGTGAAACATTGACCGTCGAGGTTGAGGCCGAACCGGCCGTCGCAGCACAGATTTTCGGTGAGCACATTGATCGTGCCCGCCTATTCACCGCAAACTTGGCAATGTTTGGCGAAGAACGTGGGTTGATTGGACCACTCGAACCACCCCGTTTATGGTCGCGCCACATCTTGAATTGTGGTGTCTTCGCGGATTTGCTGCCCAGTGGCGCACTAGTGGGTGACGTCGGGTCAGGGGCCGGCTTGCCCGGCCTGGTGCTGGCGATTGCTCGCCCCGACGTTCACTTCGCACTGATCGAACCGATGGAACGCCGCACAGAATGGCTTAGCGAACAAGTCGAGCAGCTCGGTCTGACAAATGTCACGGTTGTTCGCAGTCGTGTGCAGGACGCGCCCTACCAAGAGAAGTGCGATGTTGTGACTGCACGAGCAGTCTCAGCCCTCAAGACGCTCATCCCCATGACCGCTCCCCTGGTGAAGCCCGGCGGACAGTTGCTGCTGATGAAGGGCGCAAGCGTTGATCGCGAAATTGAAGACGCGAAGAAACAGATTCGTGCACATGGCCTGACCGGCCTGACGGTTATCCACGCAGGTGAGGGTTTACTCGAAGAACCAACCCGCCTGGTACAAGCTACAGTTGAGTAGTTAGGCAGTCGCACACGAAAGGTGTTTCACGTGAAACATGAGGAAGTTGAAAGCACCCACACGGGCGCAATTGACGACTCTCCTCTGGCGCGTGAGATTGCCGATTTAGCTTCACGTCGCCGCATTCTTAACTCCCCGCCCCCTCCGCTGCCCAAGTTCACGCGTATTTTTACGGTGGCCAACCAAAAGGGTGGCGTCGGAAAAACAACTACAACAGTCAACATGGCTGCTTCATTGGCGCGAATGGGCGCTCGGGTGCTGGTGATCGACCTCGATCCGCAGGGAAACGCGTCTACAGCGCTTGGTTTTGATCCACACGACGACCGAACCGGGCTTTACGAGGTTCTGATCGGCGAAAGCACGTTTGCTGAGGTAGTTCGCAAGAGCCCAGAATCGGGTGAGTTGTACTGTGCACCGTCCAACCTTGAACTTGCTGGCGTAGAAATTGAAATCGTTGGTGTCGAGAACCGTGAATTCATTCTTCAGCGAGCGCTGACCGAGTACCTGCACACGCCCGGTGGTGGATTCCACTATGTCTTTATCGACTGCCCACCGTCATTGGGTCTTCTGACCCTGAATGCTCTCGTGGCTGCCCGTGAGGTCCTCGTTCCCATGCAGTGCGAGTATTACGCGCTCGAGGGTGTCTCTCAGCTCGTCTCGACGGTTAATCGCATCAACCAAGCCCTGAATCCCGCTTTGCGGATCTCCACGGTTCTGCTGACCATGTATGACGCCCGCACAAACCTGGCCCAGGACGTCGCAGACAACGTTCGCGGATTCTTTGGCGAAAAGGTCTTGTCGACGCCCATCCCCCGCGCTGTGCGCGTCTCTGAGGCTCCTAGCCACGGGCAGACGGTGATTTCTTATGATGGAATGTCTGTGGGCGCCCTGGCGTACTACGAAGCGGCATTTGAACTTGCACAACGCGGCGCTGCCGCCGAACAGGAGGCCTCATAATGGCGACCAAACGACCAGGATTGGGACGCGGAATCGGTGCTCTCATCCCCACCGCTCCTGTGGAAAATGCGTCGGGCGAGCGTGCCGTAGACGTCTTCTTCCCTGCCGCC